>JANQIJ010000226.1 GCA_028282185.1 Rhodospirillales bacterium | reverse complement strand
CACCCGGTTGACGGCGGTCAGCTGATCTTGCGAGGCGGTGCCGGTGTCGTCGGCGGCCTGGCGGACCTGGGCGATGCTGGCCGAGACCTCGCGCGTGCCTTCCGCCGCCTGTTCGACGTTGCGCGCGATTTCCCCGGTCGCCGCCCCTTGTTCCTCCACCGCGGCGGCGACGCCGGCGGTGACCTCGTTGATTTGATGGATCGTGGCGCGGATCTTCTTGATCGAGCCGACGGCGACCCGTGTGCCGTCCTGCACCTGTTGAATTTGTTGGCTGATGTCCTCCGTCGCCCGCGAGGTTTGATTGGCCAGGTTCTTGACCTCCGAGGCGACGACGGCGAATCCCTTGCCCGCGTCGCCGGCCCGGGCGGCCTCAATGGTCGCGTTGAGGGCCAGAAGATTGGTCTGCTCGGCGATGTCGTTGATCAAGGCAACCACCTCGCCGATCCGTTCCGCCGACTGTGACAGGGCGGAAATGTTGTCGTTGGTTTCGTCCGCGTCCTTTACCGCCTGGTTGGCGATGGCCGAGGAATGGGCGACCTGTTCGGAAATTTCACTGACCGAGGCGGACAGCTGTTCCGCCGCGCCGGCGACGGTTTGCACGTTGGAACTCGCCATTTCCGCCGCGCCGGCCACGGCATCGGCCTGCTCGTTGGTGTGGCTGGCAACTTGCGAGGTGCCCTTGGCCGAGCTTTCCAAAGTGTTGGTTTCGTTGAGCACCGTGGCCACGGCGGCGCTGACTTCCTGTTCAAGGGCGTTGTTGAGAGCCAGGATTTCGCTCTGTAGTTTGCGTTGATTGCGGCGTTGTTCCTTGCTGCGCTGCAATTCCAGGCGCTTCAGTTCGATGGCGTTTTCGCGGAACACGCCGATGGCGTTGGCAAGATCACCGATCTCATCGTTGCCTGCCTTGGGTACGTCGATATCCGTGTCGCCCGAAGACAGTTTCTTGATTGCGTCGATCATCGCGCGCAACGGCGTCGTTAGGGCGCGGCCGGAAAACACCATCGACCCGCCCAGCAGAACCAGTGAAGCGACGGCGATGGCGATCAAGGTCATATTGGAATTCTCCGCCAGGTCCTCCTTGGCCTGGCTGTTGACCGCCGCCAGTTGCATCTTGTGTACCGCGGCGGTGGCGAAGACCAGATCGTTGACCAACGTCTGAACCTCGTTGAGGTTCTCGCGCAGGCCCTCGACCATGGGCAGTTCCAGGGCCAGGAAGTTCTCCATGGCGCCGTCGAAGTCCTCGCCCGTCATGGATTCGACGGTCAGTTCGTTGGTCACCTTGAACTCGGCGTTCAGGTCTGGCAGCAGGGATTCAACGTCTTTCAGTTTGGTCAGCAGACCATAAAGCCCGGCGACTTCTTCGGCCGTTCCTTCGGGCAGGTCCTGTCCCTCCTCAAGCTCGGGTATCAGCTCGGCCCGAAGCATGGTCTCGGTCAGGGCGATGGTCAGGCCTTCGATCTCGCCGATCTGCCGGGCCAGGCCGTCGCGCCGCTTGCTGTAATCCTCAAGACGGTCCGTCGACTGGGTCAGCATGGTCAGCTGATGGTCCTGAATGACCAAGGCCAGGTCGCCGATGGTGCGCGACGTCAATTGGGTCAGGCCGACAACGCGTTCGGAAATTTCGTCCCGCGTCTGGGCGGCCTTGTCGCGCAGCGCCAGCGTGTCGCCGAACAATGCGAAGGACCGGTCCAGGCTGAACCAGGACAGGCCAGCCAGGAAGACGATCGGCACCAATGACAGCAGGGTGATCTTCGCGCCCACGCCGGTCATGGCCCGGCCCTTGGCGGTTCCCGCCCGTGCCGGGTTGCCGGTCGTGCTGGCGTC
Organism: Rhodospirillales bacterium; assembly: GCA_028282185.1. Classification (GTDB taxonomy): domain Bacteria; phylum Pseudomonadota; class Alphaproteobacteria; order Rhodospirillales; family Casp-alpha2; genus UBA1479. Next base: position 3,070 of record JANQIJ010000226.1, on the reverse strand, counting down.
CGTCCGGATTGTTGCCGTTTCCTCGGCTGGTGGCGGCGGTTCTTGTGGGCTTGGGTTCTCGTTTGGTGCAGCCGTTGGCCGCAGTTCCGTCGTTTCGCTCATCGGATGTCCCCCATCGGTGGCGAAGCATACTAAGAAGTGTAGTGTACGCCCGTTCCGACGGGAGTGAATTATGCAATACGGCTAGGGTGGGGAGGCCGCTGGATGGCGGCGCCGTTCGCTTGGTCGGTCCGAGACTCCGATGTAAAGTGGCGCGCGAGAGGCAACCGGGAGGAATCCCGGTCGACACGGCCGGAGCCAGCCATGGATTTGACATTGACGGCGGAAGAACGGGCATTCCGGGCGGAGGTGCGCGCGTTCCTGCGCGCCAACATTCCGGCGGAAACCAAGCGCAAGGTCGATCTCGGCCTGCCGTTGGTCAAGGACGACTACGTCGTCTGGCAAAAAATCCTGTATGCGCGCGGGTGGATCGCCCCCACCTGGCCGAAGGAACACGGCGGCCCCGGCTGGTCGCCGATCCAGCGCTACCTGTTTGACGAAGAGTTGGCGGCGGCTTCGAGCCCGCGCTTGATCACCTTCGGATTGAAGATGCTGGGGCCGGTGCTCATCGAATTCGGCACCGAGGCGCAGAAGGCCCGGTTTCTGCCCCGTATCCTGGCGTCCGACGATTGGTGGTGCCAGGGCTATTCCGAGCCCGGCGCCGGATCGGACCTGGCGGCGCTGACAACCCGCGCCGTACCGGACGACGATGATTACATCGTCAACGGACAAAAGACCTGGACGACCCTGGCGCAATACGCCGACTGGATGTTCTGCCTGGTGCGCACGTCGAACGAGGCCAAGAAGCAGGCGGGCATCTCGTTCTTGCTGATCGACATGACGACGCCCGGGGTCACCGTCAGGCCGATCCGCATGCTGGACGGCGGCGTCGAAATCAACGACGTGTTCCTTGAAGACGTGCGGGTGCCCAAGGAAAACCTGGTCGGCGCGGAAAATGACGGTTGGACCGTGGCCAAGTTCCTATTGACCCGTGAACGGTTCGGCATCGCCGGCGTTGCCCGTTCGAAGGTGCAAATGGCCAGGGTCCGCGACATCGCGGCCAAGGAGCTGAAGGGCGGCTGCCCGTTGATCGAGGACGCCCGGTTCCGCGAACGCCTGGCCGAGGTCGAGATCGACCTGACGGCTTTGGAGATGACGGAGCTGCGCCTCTTGTCCGAAGAAGCGGCGGGGCGCCCGCCGGGACCGGAATCGTCCATTCTCAAGCTGAAAGGCACCGAGGTTCAACAGGCGATCACGGAGCTGTTGCTCGATGCCTGCGGGATCAACGGCCATGCCTTGGACCCGGATCTCATCGACGGCCTGGCGCGAACGGATGGCGCTAATCTGGTGCCCTTGGTGCCCGAGCACGCGGCGACCGTCGCCGGGCATTACTTCAACTGGCGCAAGGCTTCGATCTACGGCGGCAGCAATGAAGTCCAGCGCAATATCATCGCCAAGGCGATCTTGGGACTATAGCGGGGGACTGAAGGCGATCTGCCGATGAACTTCACCTTCAGCGAAGAACAGTTGTTGATCCGGGACGCCGCCGAGCGTTATTTCCGCGAGGCCGGCGGGCCGGAAATCCGGCGCCGCCATCAGGCCCTGATCGGCGGCTTCTGTCCCGAAACCTGGGCCGCCTTCGCCGACATGGGTTGGTTGGCCCTGGGCATCCCGGAGGTGTTCGGTGGAATCGGCGGTGGCGGCGTCGAAACGGCGATCCTGATGGAAGCCATGGGCCGGGGCCTATCGGTTCAACCCTATCTGGCGACGGTCGGGTTGGCCGCTTGGGCGGTTTCCCACGGCGCGCCGCCGGATCTGGCGGCGGCGGTTCTGCCGCGCGTTGCCGCGGGCGAATTGATCCTGTCATTCGCCCATTTGGAGCCGGGCATGCGGCACGACCTTGACCGGGTCGCCTGTCGGGCGGTTGCCGACGGCGGCGCCTTCCGCCTTACGGGGGAGAAGGTCTTGGCGCCCTTCGGCGGGCAGGCCGTGATGACCGTGGTGGCGGCGCGGACCGCGGGCGCTCCCGGCGAGACCCAGGGTCTTACCTTGTTCCTGATCGACGTCGACGCACCGGGCCTGACGCTGCGCGATCACGCCACCGTCGACGATCTGCGCGCCGCGACGCTGGTTCTGGACGATGTTCCGGTGCCGGCCGAGCGGATCCTGGGCGAGGTGGACGACGGGCATGGTTTGCTCAGCGCGGCGGTCGATCGGGGGGCGGCCCTGTTGGCCGCCGAGGCGACGGGGCTTATGGCGGCGTTGGTCGATGGAACCGTTGGTTATCTGAAACAACGCCGGCAATTCGACCGCCCGCTGTCGGCCTTTCAGGCCCTGCAGCATCGTTTGACCGAGATGTATCTGGAGACCGAACTGACGCGGTCCCTGGTCTATATGGCGGCGGTGAGGATCGACGGCGACGATCCGCAGGCCGCCGCCCGCGCCGTCGCCCAGGCCAAGGCCAAGACGGGCCAGGCCGGGCGCCTGGTCGGTCAAGAGGCCGTGCAACTGCATGGCGGCATGGGTGTCACCGACGAAATGGCGGTGGGCCATTATTTCAAGCGCCTGACGATGATCGATCAGGCCCTCGGCGACCGGGCGCATCATCTGGAGCGCCTGGCCGCGGCGCCGGACTGATGCGATGCAGTTTGCCAGTGGACCTGGTCTTGGCCGAGGCCTTGACCAACGTGATCAGTTACGGCTTCCCCGACGGCACCGACGAAACCATCCGCGTCGAAGCCGAGGCGGTAAGCGCGGCGAACGGCGCGGCGAACCCGGCCGGCGTGTTGGTCCGCATTTCCGACGGGGGCGGCGTCAGTCACGGGTCCTGAGCCCGCCAACCAATCCGCCCGGAGATCCCGACCATGACCGCCATCCGTCCTGCCCTGTCCGCTCTGACATTGACGGCTATGTTGGTGGCCGTTATGCCGCCGGCGCGGGCGCTTGAGGCCTATAGCGGCGAGCAGAGCAGCCGGTTCATGGGGTGGTGCGCGGGTGCGGGCAATCAGGAAACCGTATGCTCCTGCACCCT
>JANQIJ010000209.1 GCA_028282185.1 Rhodospirillales bacterium | reverse complement strand
GGGAACCCCCAGCTTGTCAGCGCCGACTTCCGAAATCGGACGCATCGTCGCTTCGCGGGCAATCTCAATATCACTCTTGGGCATGGTTCCCCCTTGGGTTTTTAAAGGCGTTCAATCGGTCAGGCGATGGGAGGCCCCGAAGGCTCTTCAAAGGGCGATCAAGCGCCCAAGACCTTCCCGGCTTTCAGGCCGACCTTGGCGATGTAGTCGTTGGCATGCAGCTTCTTGTCGTCATGGGGTCGAACCCGCATGACCTTGATGGCGCCACCTTGGGCGGCGACGACGAAATGGTCGTCGGCGACGGCGGTGATCTCGCCGGGCTGACCGCCCGGGTCGCCGTCGATCTTGCGGCTGTCGAAGATCATCAGTTCGTTGCCGTCAATCGTCGTCCAGGCGCCGGGCTGCGGATTGCAGCCGCGGATCCAGTTATAGACGTCGGCCACGGGCTGCGCCCAATCGATCTGCATGTCCTTCTTGCGGCACCAGGATTCGTAGGTCGCTTCATTTTCGTTTTGCGCGATCTTCGGCGGGTCGCCGGCCCTCACCATATCAATGGCTTCGAGCATCATTTCGACCCCGCGATTGAAGATTTTGCCGAAGTAGACATCGCCCAAGGTGTCGTCGGGGCCGATCTCGACCCGATCTTGGTGCAGGATAAACCCTTCGTCCAGGCCGTCGTCGGGCCAGAAGATGGTGATCCCGGTTTCCGTCGCGCCGCCGATGATCGGCCAGTTGATCGAGCTCGGCCCACGGTGCTTGGGCAGCATCGAGGGGTGGAAGCAGATCGAACCCTGGGCCGGGATGTTGCGCGCCTCTTCGGGGACGAAGATGATCATATAGGCCATGACCATCAGGTCGGCGTTCAACGACCGCATGTGGTCGAGCACTGCCTGGTCGGTGTAGTTGGACGGCTGGAACAGGGGCAGGCCCTTTTCGATGGCGAATTCCTTAACCGGGTCGACGGGCTTGCCTTCCTTGTCGGGGGCGCAGAACACGCCGACGATCTCGTCCTCGCCTTTTTCGAGGAGCGCCTCCAGCGTGGCTTTGCCGAAGGCCTGCTGGCCGTTGAGGATCAGTCGCATTTAATGGTTCCCTCGCTTATGCGTTCGTTCAAATCGTTTCTTGGGCAACCCGGGGCAGTCAAACCGCGCCCGCTTCCCTGGCCTTGGCGATTTCTTCCTCGCTCATGCCTAGAACCTGGGCCAGAATCTCGTCCGTATGCTCGCCCAAAAGCGGCGAGCGTTTCACGTCGGCGGGACAGTCTGACAGCTTGATCGGGCAACCGACCGTCAGATAGGCCCCCCGTTCCGGGTGGTCGACCTCGACGATGGTGCCGGTTTCGCGCAGGCTCTGGTCTTCGGCCAGTTCCTTCATACTGAGGATCGGGCCGACGGGAATGTTCAGCGGATTGCAGATTTCCATGACTTCGAACTTGGTCTTGGTCTTGGTCCATTCCTCGATGGTGCCGAAGATCGCGTCGAGCTTGGGCAGGCGCGCTTCCGGCGTGGCGTATTCCGGATCTTCCTTCCATTCCGGCTTGTCGATCACGTCACAGATGTTCTTCCACACCGCCGCCTGGGTGATGAAATAGGTATAGGCGTCCGGGTCCGTCTCATGGCCCTTGCAGGCGAGAATGCGCCCCGGCTGGCCGCCGCCGGAATCGTTGCCCGCGCGCGGCGTCGCGTCACCGAATTCTAGCCCCTTGGAGAAGTGGGAATATTCCTTCAGCGGCCCGGCCTTGAGCCGCTGCTGATCGCGCAGCTTGACCCGGCAGAGGTTCAACACGCCATCCTGCATGGCGCATTCGACACGCTGGCCACGGCCGGAATGGGTCCGCTGGAACAGTGCCGTGACGATACCCAGCGCCAGGTGCAGGCCCGTACCGCTGTCGCCTATCTGGGCCCCGGTGACCATGGGAATATCGCCGATGTGCCCCGTCGTCGAGGCCGAGCCGCCGGCGCATTGGGCGACGTTCTCATAGACCTTGCAGTCCGAATAGGGTCCGGGGCCGAAACCCTTGACCGAGGCATAGATCATCCGCGGATTGATTTCCTGGATGCGTTCCCAGGTGAAGCCCATGCGGTCCAGGGCCCCCGGCGCGAAGTTCTCGACCATGACATCGCAGCTCTCGATCAGCTTGGTGAAAATCGCCTTGCCTTCATCCGATTTCGTGTTGAGCGTCACGCTCCGTTTGTTGTGGTTCAGCATGGTGAAGTACAAGCTGTCGGCACCGGGCACGTCGACCAGTTGCTTGCGCGTCGCGTCGCCGACGCCGGGGCGTTCGACCTTAATCACGTCGGCGCCGAACCAAGCCAACAACTGCGTGCAGGTGGGGCCCGACTGAACGTGGGTCATGTCGAGAATCTTGACGCCTTCCAGGGCTTTCATTTCTGGGTTTCTCCCGTCCTCTTTTAAGACGTTGGTGCCCGCCGAAGCGGATCGAAATCAATGAACCGGGGGCGGCGCCGACCGATCAGCGGACAGCGCCGCCGCCCCGAATGCAGGCTACTTGTACATAGTCTGGTTCTTGGTCCCCGGCGCGTATTCGTCGGGGTCGATCCAAACGTTGACGACGGCGGACTTGCCGGTCGACTTGATCTCTTCACGGGCACGGCGGAGCGCCGGGCCGATCTCGTTCGGGTCGGTCACTTCCTCGCCATAGCCGCCGAGCATCTCGGCGAACTTGCCGAACGGGATGTCGCCCAGCTTGTTGCCGACGTTGCCGCGCTGTTCGCCGTATTTGGCGACCTGGCCGTAGCGGATCTGGTTCATATGCGAATTGTTGCCGATCACCGCCAGGAAGGGCGCGCCGAAACGGTTCGCCGTTTCCATGTCGAAGCCGGTCATCCCGAACGACCCGTCGCCGTACAGGCAGACGACTTCCTTGTTGGGATGGGCCAATTTGGCGGCCATGGCGAAGCCGGTGCCGACGCCGAGCGAGCCCAAGGCGCCCGGGTCCATCCAGTTGCCGGGGCCGCGCGGCTGCACCGCCTGGGCCGAAATCGTGACGACATCGCCGCCATCGCCGACATAGATCGTGTCCTCGGTCAGGAACTCGTTGATTTCCCAGGCCAGGCGGTAGGGGTGGATCGGGTCCTGATCGCTGAGGAACAGGGGCATGAGCTTGTCGGTCTTCTTGCCCTCAAGCTCACGCAATTCGGCCAACCAGCCTTCGCGGTCCTTGGCGCCGTTGTCGGTCCGGCCGGTGGTGGCGTCGTGCACCGCCTTCAGCACCGCGCCCGGATCACCGGCGATGCCCAGGTCGACATCCCGGTTCTTGCCCACCGTGCGATAGTCCTGATCTATCTGCACCAGGGTCAGTTCCTTGGAAATCCGCTTGCCGTAACCCATGCGGAAGTCGAACGGCGTGCCGACGATGACCAACACGTCGGCGTTGGTGAAGGCGTCGCGCCGGGTGCGGTTGAAATAATGCGGGTCGCCCGGCGGCAAAATGCCGCGGCTGGCGCCGTTCATGTAAAGCGGAATGTTCAACGCCCGGCCCAGGTCGATCGCCGCCTGATGGCCGCGCGCCATGTAGACCTGGCTGCCGACCAGCATGGCCGGCTTCTTGGCGTTGACCAGAAGGTCGGCCAGCTTTTCGATGTCCGCCGGATCGCCGATCGATTGGACCGAGGCCCGGTACTTGCCATATTCCGGCAGCACCGCCGTCTCCAGGGGAATTTCCCGGTCCAGAATGTCGCGCGGGATTTCCAGGTAGCTGGGTCCATAGGCGCCGGAGAAGCATTCCCGCGCCGCCATGGAGATCATGTCGGCGACCCGTTCCGTCGACAGAACGCCAGCCGATAACTTGGTGATCGGCGCCATCATGTCGACATGCGGCAGATCCTGCAGCGATCCCATCTTGTGTTGGGTCAGCGAGCTTTGCCCGCCGATGTGCAGGATCGGGCTCTCCGATCGGAAAGCCGTGGCGACGCCGGTCACCGCGTTGGTGCAGCCCGGACCGGCCGTGGTCACGACGCAGCCCAGTTTGCCGGTCTGACGGGCGTACCCATCAGCGGCATGGGCCGCGACTTGTTCGTGGCGGACGTCGACGATCTTGATGCCTTCGTCGAGGCAGCCGTCGTAGATATCGATGATATGCCCGCCGCAAAGCGTGAAAATGGTGTCCACGCCTTCGGCCTTCAGCGCCTTGGCCACCAGGCCGCCGCCGGAAATCACGTCGCCAGACTTGTTCTTCTGAACCAAAGTATCGGTTGCTGTATCACCCATCGGTCAGTCTCCTTACCTATTTCAGTGCCGGGACATCTCCGCCCCGGAATACCGCGACACGCGCCCCTGCGCCGCCGCCATGCGTCGTTGATCAGTCTTCCAAGTAGTCCACATGTTGTTCGATGTGTCGCGCCAGGTTCATGGAATGCTCGCGAACCAGGCGCTCGGCGAGTTCGGCGTCGCGGTTTTCCAACGCCTCGATAATCTCAAGATGATCGATCACCGAACGTTTGGCCCGATCGCTTTCGCCGATTGTCCGCGCCCGGATCGAGCGCATGTGAATGAACAGGTTGTCGGCCATGTCCTGAATCAGTTGGCACCCACCGAGACGGAGGATCGTCTGATGGAAGCGGATGTTCTTGGCCGAATATTCGTCGATATCCGCCTTCGCGCCGGCCCCGTCCGCGTCGACGAACATGGTGCGTAACTCGGCAATGTCCCGATCGCTGGCGACATCGGTGGCCAGCCTAGCGGCCATGCCTTCCAGCGCCGCCCAGACAGTGACCATTTCAAGCACTTCACGTTTGGTCTTGCGAACGATGAACACGCCCTTGCGCGGCACGATGTGGACCAGACCCTCCTGCTCCAGGCGGGCCAGGGCTTCGCGGATCGGCGTTCGACTGATCGCCAATTGCTCCGACAACTTGCGCTCGTCCAGCCGCAGTTCGGCGTCGTCGGCATAGATGTTCATGGTCGTTATGGCATTCTTCAAGGATTCGTAAATCCGGTCCTTGAGCGAGAAATTCGCCTCGATGGGCTGGACCACCAGGCCCGATGAGCCCGCCGCTTCCATCTCATCCGTCTCTTGCGCGTCATTATCCATGGCGTCAGTCCGTGGCATGGGACCCTACTTTCCTGCGGACGGCGAACTTTCCGCCGCTGCGGAATGCGGGGCGCGGGAGGAGTCGAAAGGCGCCCCAAGGCCCGCGCTGAATGCACTCCGTATATAGGCGAGGTTTCTCTGGTATACAATACACCAAAAACCACACTCGCGAAATTCCTAACCGGCCGTCGCCCCTCCCTTGTTCCGCATTCGCCGCCACAGCGCCTGGAACAGCGGCAAGAACAGAAGGATGATGGCGGTGATCATGATCGGGCCGGAGATTGGCCGATTAAAGAACACCATAAGATCGCCGTCCGAAATCAACAGGGATTGGCGCAGCGCCGGTTCGGTAATCGGACCCAGGACGATGGCCAACACCGCCGGCGCCACCGGATAGTCCAGTTTGCGCAGCAGATATCCGCCAACCCCCAGGATCAACATCAGCCAGACGTCGAACATTCGTTCTGTCGCCGCGTAACCGCCGACCATGGACAGCACGAAAATCAACGGCGCCAGAATCGTGAACGGCGTTTTCAAGAACCAAAGGAACAGCGGGATGAAAGCGATGTTGATCAACGCTGCGAACAGATTGGCGGCATAGAGCGAGGCAATCAGCCCCCACACGAAATCGATTTCATCGACGAACAGACGGGGCCCCGGTTGCAGGCCCCAAATCACCATGCCGCCGAGCAGCACCGCCGTGGTCGGCGAACCCGGGATGCCCAAAGTCAGCATCGGCAACATCGATCCGGTCGAGGCCGCGTTGTTGGCCGCTTCCGGCGCGACCACGCCTTCGACCGCACCCTTACCGAAATCATCCGGCGTCTTCGACGTCATCTTGGCGACGCCATAGGCCATCAGCGATCCCGGGGTCGCCCCCGCCGCCGGCAGAATGCCGACGAAGAAGCCGAGGAACGACGCCATGAACCAAGTCTTCCAGGTGTTCCAGAAGATCTTCAGATTGGCCATCACCCGGTCCACGGTCACCGTCGCCTTGGACATCATGCTGTCGCCGCGACTGACCTCGATGGTCCACATCATTTCGCCGATCCCGTAAATGCCGATGGCCAGGACCAGGAAGTTGATTTTGGATTGGAAGCCAATCAGGTCGAACAGAACCAGGCGCGGCTCACCGGAAATCACGTCGAACCCGATCGCCGACATGACCATGCCGATACAGATGGAAAAAATCGTCTTGGCGATATCATCCCCGGACAGGCCGACGAAGGTTGCGAAGGCCAACATCATCAGGGCGAAGATTTCCGGGTCGCCGAAATCAAGCGCAATGGTGGCGAGCGGCGGCGCGAACAGGGTGAAAAGAACGATGGAAATGGTGCCGCCGCCGAACGACGCCAGGGCGGCGGCGATCAATGCCCGGTCCGCCTCGCCCTTGATCGCCAGCGGTCGGCCGTCGAAGGTCGTCGCCACGGCGGTCGAGGCGCCGGGGATGCCCAGCATGATCGACGAAATGGCGCCGCCGTACATGGCGCCGTAATACAACGCCGCCAGGAACATAATCGCCGAGGCCGGCGGCACCAGAAATGTCATCGGCAGCAGGATGGCGACCCCGTTGACCGAGCCCAACCCCGGCATGGCGCCGACAAACAGGCCGACGACAACGCCCAAGACGATCAGCCCGAAATTCAAAGGTTCGAAGGCGATCAGAAACCCTTCTGAAAGAAGACCGAGAAGTTCCATTGTCCTAGCTTCGCTTCCCCCGCGGTGGCGTCGGTCCGATCCATGGGCCGGCGCGTCCGTTGTATCCAGTGGTATCTGGTCTATTGTCGACCAGAGAATTTCGCGGCGATGCCCCCCGGACGGCCGCGTGAAAAAGGCGTCTCCTAAAGGAAAATGTCGTACAGCACGATGTAGAGCGGGTCCATCAAGCCGGTGGGCAGGAACTTGTTCAGCGCGACATCGAAGAACAAGAAGGTGATCACCGGGGTCGGCAAGGCGATGCTCAGGGTCGTCTTCCAGTTGTGCCCACCCAAGAAGCGGATGTAATAGATCAGGAAGACCGCCGCCGCCAGATGCATGCCGATGATTTCGACCAAGCCGATCATCGCGGTTACACCGCCGCCGACCAGGATGAACATCTTCAGGGCATAGGCATCCATATAGGGCTCGTCCGACTGCGACGGCGGGCTGGAACGTCGGAACCAGTTGACGATCACCCAGATGGACGACAGCAGCATGAAGGCGGCGAGCCAGAATGGCCAGAAGCCGCCGCCCGGCCCCTCGCCGGAAATCCAGCCGACCGGCAGTTCAGTGCTCTTGTGCATGAGATAAGCGGAGAGAGCGGCCATCAAAATGCCGGTGATCAGTTCTGCACGGCGCATGACGACGCTCCCTCCCCTTGATCCTCTATGTCGATCTCGACGGACTTAGCCTTTGATGGCGCCCATCTTGACCAGCATCTTGCGATGCACTTCGTTCTCGCGCTTCCAGTAGTCGACCAGCGCGTCGCCCTGCAAGAGATCACCCTGCAAGGACTTTTTCGTGCGATATGTCTGCCATTCGCTCGTCGCGAAGACTTTCTTGAACAGGCCTTGATAGAAAGCCAAGGCGTCCTTGCTCATGCCCGGCGCGCCGACAACGGAACGCTGCATGTAGTAGACGAAGTCCTTGCCCAATTCCTTGAACGTCGGGGCGCTCTTGAACAACGGCAGGCGGTTGTCGGTGAAAGCCGCGAGCGCAACAGTCTTGCCGGCTTCATAGAAGCCCAACTGTTCGGACGGGTTGTTCACCGTGGAATTGGCGTGGTTGCCGGCCAATTGCTTGGCCACCTTGCCGCCACCCTTGTAGGGCACGTACTTCATGTTGAGGCCATAGGCCGCGTTCAGGAAATCCGTCAGAAGGTTGTCTTCAGACGCCTTGCCAGTGCCGGCCATGACCCACTTGTTGCCGGCGGCCTTCGCCGCCTTGACGAACTCGTCGACGTTCGTGATGCCGGAATCCTTGTTCACCCAAAGCAAGAAGGTGTCTTCCGCCATGCGGGCGATCGGCGCGAAAGCCAGCGGGTCCACACCCAGGCGCGGCTGACGCAGCGGCGTGGTGTAGAAGCTGTTGAGCGTGACCATGATCGCATGATCCGGGTCCTTGTGGTTCTTCATGTAGACCAGCGCTTCAGCGCCGGAGCCACCGGGCTTGTTGACCGGGGTCACGGGCTTGGGCGACAGCTTGTGCTTTTCGATGATCGATTGGATCAGACGCGCCAGCTTGTCCGCGCCACCGCCTTTGCCGGCCATGACGACGAACTGAACGGGCTTTTTCGGCTCCCAAGCCGCCTGGGCATCCTTGCCCGAAACGGCCGCGAAACCGGATACAAGGCCGACGGCAACGCCGAGGGCCATCACTTTCTTCAATGTAGCTTTCATGGGTTTCCTCCCAGTTAGAGAAAAACGCTTCCGCGTTCGCCACAAGTAAAGCAGATGGCGGGCCGCCGATAAACGTCTTCCCAACGCCGTCACCGCGATTTTTTCACGGCGCGCCAAAGCGGAATTTCCCGCCAGCATAACCTGTACTGCTTCCTCACAGCTTCGGGCCTACCGCCTGGAGCTCTTTTCGGCCCACATTGGCATTTGGTATACCACAAATGAAAGTGAACCACTCCCGGATCAGAATTTCAACGGGTTTTTTGTCCGCATCGTCATTTTTGCGCGGCAGTGGCGTCTCGGCCGCCGCACAGGTTCAGAGTCTCGACCATGGAGGGAAGGCTTAATCCATTGAATTAATGTAGCTAGAGCGTGTCCGATGGATCGGCGGCGTGATATTCAGCGCCGTGACGACGACCGGCGCAGGCGGTTCAAGATGCCGCTTGACGCCCTTTGCCGTCGTTGCCGGGCCTCGCGGCCCGGCACCACCCCCAAGGCGAAAGGGATCGCCGCAAATATAAAACAAACAAGGCAAGGGACGACCTGAAAACCGGAAACCGGCAAGGCCGGCCGCGCGCATTGCACGAAGACCGCCCCTGCCGGTCATCCGCAGCCCCCCTCGCCGTGGATCTCAGCCAGTCCGAACCGGCCGACTCATGTGGGCCGGCCGTCCGGCTTTTCCTTCGGTGCGAAGGATTCCCAATGCTCGCCCGCCGCCAGAACACAAGACCGACCGTGTTGATCGGTCACCACGATGGTCCAAGAGCCCCCGGTAGAGGCGAATACCTCAAGGATGCCACCATCGACATTGACACCCAGGGAGACAGGTTCCTCGGAATACTTGCGCGACAAGCTATTGGCGATATCCGCCCTTTCACCGCAAATCGCCGGTGACGAATCGGCCGGCCCGGCCGGAACCAGCGTGACAGCAAGAAACAAGGCGGCGCCCAACAAAACAAAACGAAACACGGCGACATCACTCCGAGATGGTTACAAGCAAACAGCCAAAAAATTACGCACGCACTTTGTGCGTAAAATGGAAAAATAATAATCCAAATCTTCAAATTCAGCCGCGAATACTATGTATTGTAACAATCTCGACCTAAATTATTTTCAAACATACAAATTCATACATTGGTTAGATTGTTTACATGCCAATTTTTATACTAATAGAATACCATAATTTCGCCGAACCGTAAAGGGTTCGACTTTAAACTGTCATAAATCTTCGGCGCCCAAAAAAAACCGTCGCCGAACAACCGTACCGGCGCCGTCCCGGGCAATGGATTTGTCGCTGCGGGGGCGGCAGGCGTCAGCGCCGCGAAGAGACCACCGTCAGGAAAACGAGACCTGCCGCGTCAAGCGGAAGGGCCCGCCGTCATCCTGGCGATACAGCGCAAGCCCCTCGACCCGGACAGGTTGGTCGAGCGCGTCGCCAAACATATCGGCCAGGACCGGCTCGACCTTGGCCCGAAGGTCCGGCGTCATTCGCCCGGTCAAGGTCATATGGAAGCGGAACTGGTCCATCACATAGGGATAGCCCCAGATCGCCAGCAATTCGGTCTGCCGCGGACTGAGCCCCGCGGCCCGGCGGCGCGCCAGTTCCGCCGGGTCGGGCGGTCGGCGAAAACCGTCGAAGTGCTCGACACAGGCCGCCGCCAGGTCGCTGATGTCGGGACAATCGCGATTCGGCACCAGGGCCAGGAAACCATCAAGCGCCGTCACCGTCAGAGGCGGCAACTCGAACGGCATGCGCTCCCGGCAGAAGGCTTGCACGGCCTGCAACAGACTTTCCGCATGGCAACCGTC
>JANQIJ010000190.1 GCA_028282185.1 Rhodospirillales bacterium | reverse complement strand
TTGAGGCGCTGGACGGTTTCGCCGTCGGGCTTCATTTCCCCGTCTTCACGAGGTCCTCACGGCGCTGAAACTCTTTGATCCCGTCGATCATGGTCCGGTCGGGGAATTCCGTGATCCCGTGGTCGGGCACTTTCATATGGCCGAGACCGGCCAGGGCTTTCTTGGTGTTCAGCGCATCGTCCAAATCCATGTTGAACGCCTCGCCGATCGGCTTCTTGAGCCGGAAGGGATTGAACATGTGGCATCTCCTCCGCTTAGCCCAGCAATGAAACCAGGCGCAGCGGTACAAAGGTGTTTCGTGGGGCCGTCGGCGCGACATCAACGCGCGGCCAAACGGGCCGGATGAAGGTCGGGTTTTGGGACGTGTTATCCGTTCACACGGGTTGTCCCCCGGGGGCACGGCGCGTCCTTGCCGAAATCGAACGAAGGACGCCTGCCATGACCCTGCTCGCCGGACCGCTCTCTTGGCTGCCCGGCCGATCAGTCAGGTCGACCTTGGCGGAGCGGGGACGCCATTCCTTCAAAAAGGAACAGGGGGCCCAAACGGGCACTTGCGACGAATATGGACAAGTGCACAAACGATGTAAAAGATAATTTTCTTATATTAAGATATTATATTTAATTTCTTGTTACCCAGCACATAAAACGCCATTGGCCACACGGGTGGCAGCCGCTTAAGACACTCAAATATTTGAGGAAATTTGGTAGCGGAGGAGGGACTCGAACCCCCGACACGCGGATTATGATGGACACAGCGTCAAACCATCTCTCTACACCCGCACACCAGTCGATTCTTCAGGCAAGCCTCCGTCATCCCATAGTTCATCATCGTAGTACTTGTTCAGTTCAATTCTCTCGGATGGGTCGATCAATTCGCCGGAACCAAGGCCCCGCCGTTCCGCGCTACCGGACTGAGACCATCGACAGGCATCCAGACCGAAAGGCCCCCGTTTCCACGTAATCTTGCCCACCAACCTCAAGAGTTTTCCGGCAAACTTTTTCAGTTCGTCATCTCCTTTGGGGAAACCAACTGTCAGACTGCCCCAATCCATTAATGGTGGATCAAACGCCCACTTTTTTGTCGGATCAACCCAATTCCAGCTAGACCGGTGAAGCTCGAAACTGACCCAAGGACGCACGAGAAGTTGCTCCATCTCAGAGTTTAATCTCCATTGCAATTCCTGCCCAGGTGATGGGATGCAAATGTCTGCTCGGTCAACGTCTCCTGCAGGTATCGCCGGTACCCAAGGAGAATTGCCAAAGTTATCTCCAGTGCTCCTCCCCCATATCATGACAGCGGGACAAAACTCGCGCAGTACGCGACTGAACGCGAGTTCGTCCCTTTCTGTCAAAACGATGCTCTTGCTTCTGAAGTGAGTTTTGCGATCTGAGCGTGATGCCATAAGCCAGAGTTTACAGGATTTCGTTTATTCTCCGAATTTCCTATTCCGTTTTAGTTGTGCCCCTTTTGGGATCAAGAACACATCTGTATTTTTCTCGGCACGCCTAATTCTTTCCGCATTGTTCAATTCTCGCCGTGTAGGCTTGCCATTCTTATCGACATCTACGGATTGAATGTGGATGGTTCGCCCGCGTTCGTCGATGAATGTCAGATCTGTGAAATGGCCGCCGGGTCGAGAGTCCCCTTTGTCAAATGCCGTGCCAGGACCAGGTATATGTCGTTCCTCCTGTTCTTCCCCTGCCTTCTTGCGTCCTTTCTGGACATCTTCATGCCGTGGGCTGTAGCGACCTCCCGCCACATGCTCCCATCCTTTGACCTGCTCGAAGTAGTCTCGAATACGTTCAAGTTCCTTGCGAGTGGCTTCATTGCCTTTTCTCTCGACAATGCCGTCTCCGAACTCTCCGGGTTTCGGTGCGGGCAGGACGAAGATAGTTGGCTTATCATGCTTTGGAAGCGGTTGTGATAAGTCCGGCAGCTCAACAGGTTGAGGAAGGTTTTCCGTCCGATCCGGGAGCTTCTCGTCCGGTGGCTCTATGCCCGGCGGGGGCGGCATCTTGGGCGCTGGTGAGATGCGTTGGTTTTGGTTGGGCTTGTTTGTCTTCTGATCGTCTTTCGGCGTATCGCCCGTGAGAGCGCCTGTTGTGCCAACAGCGGCACCACCGGCGGCTGCTCGCCCAGCTTGACCAAGGACTGCCCGAGCGGCAGCGCCCAACAAGGGTGCGGCGACGGCGGCA
This sequence comes from Rhodospirillales bacterium, assembly GCA_028282185.1. Lineage (GTDB taxonomy): Bacteria > Pseudomonadota > Alphaproteobacteria > Rhodospirillales > Casp-alpha2 > UBA1479. The sequence continues at coordinate 14,826 of JANQIJ010000190.1, read as the reverse complement.
GCCGGTGCCATGGCGATCCTCGTGCCGGCGTCATCCTTGGAACTGGTCTTATTGTCGGCCTTGCCGCTGTCGCGTTCTGCCATCACTTGATTGAGCCGATGAGCCGTCTCTCCATTGGGCTTCATCTCGCCGTCTTCGCGGAGCCCGTTCTGCCGTTGGAACGCCTTGATCCCGTCGATCATCGGTTGGTCAGGGAATTCATCAAGACCGTGGTCGCGGGTGTCCAGAAGGCCTAGTTCGTGCAGCGCCTTCTTGACCCGGCCCGTATCGTCCAGGTCCACGTTGGTCGCCGGGGTGATCGGTCGTTTCAGGTTGATTGGTTGGAATGAAGGACTTGCCCTCACCGTCGAGGGCGACTTGCCGCCGAAGGGCGTGACGACCGCCGGCGGGTCGTCGGCTCGGCGCTCCATGGTCTTTTTGACCGCGCCCGCCCGGACCTGGGGCGTCGCGGGCAGGGTTTGGATAGCTGGTTTGGGATTGCTGTTGACCCGCGGTGGGCCAAAAATGGATTTGGGCGGGCTCGCTTGCTTCTTCTCCAGGGTCTCGTTCAAGCGCTTGATGGTGGGGCCGTCGGGCTTCATCACGCCATCGACCGCCAGGCCCTGTTCACGCTGGAATGATTTTACACCGTCAAGCATGGGGCGATCCGGGTACTCGGTGAGACCGTGATCCGGCACTTTCATATGGCCCAGGTTGGCCAGGGCTTTCTTGGTGTTTAGCGAGTCGTCCAAATCCATGTTGAATTCCTCGCCGATCGGCTGTTTCAGCCGGAAGGGACTGAACATGAGATATCTCCTCCGCTTGGCCTTGCGATCACGCGGGCGCAGCGGTGCTGTGGCCGCCGGCGCGACATTGAAGCGCAGCCGAACGGGCCGGTTTGAATTTCAGGATTTCGGAAGTGTTATCCGCCTACGCGGGTTATCCCCCGGAACCGCCGGGCCGCTCACTTAGCTGCCCAGGCAATAACCCTTGGCGGAGCGGGGACGGGCGAAGGGCCCAGAACGGGCACTTGCACCGAATATGGATTGGCATGAAATGCATGTCAAGGAAAAAATACATAAATATTGAAATTAATACTAAATTCTTGTTACCCCAGATGTTACCCCAACGCGCAGATGCGCCCTCGCCCAAATGGGCGACAAACGCATAACATATTCAAAAATATGAGGAAATTTGGTAGCGGAGGAGGGACTCGAACCCCCGACACGCGGATTATGATTCCGCTGCTCTAACCAGCTGAGCTACTCCGCCCCGAAGGGACCGCCGGGGCCTACGCAGGATGCCGCGCCCGTGGCAGGAAGGCCCGCTAGATACGCGGCGGCGGGCGGACTGTCAAGCGCCAGGGGAATGGCACGGTCCGGACATTGCGGCAGTCAGGTGAACGAAAAGCGCTCGGGGGCGCCAACCGACAAAGCGTCCATGGAACCGGCCGCCGACGCGCCGATAAACGGTCCGGGAGGTCGTTCGGGGCGCCTCAGGCGCCCTTCATTCGCCAATCGCCGCCGGCACGGGGCCCGCTGGCCCGCCTGTTCCCGGTCGGATGCGGGGAGAACCCGGGGCCGGGCGATCAAATCCCCGGATTGATCAACAACCACCGGTTAACGAAAGGGGGGCGCGTCGATGGGCGGATCGTCCGCCGCACCTTCGCCCTCGCTTTCTTGCTGGTTCAGGTTCCGCAGCCGTTCTTGGCTGCCCTGTTGGATGGATTGGCCGAGGTGTTCGTGGGCCTGGCGCAGGAAGGCGCGGGTCGCTTGCGGCGACGCCCGATGCGCCACCGGCTCGGCATATCCCGGCCCCAGCCACGGCCGGTCCGCCACGTCGCCCTTGGGCATCGGGCGAACCACCGGCTCCGGGTCCTTGACCCAGGTCTTGACCATGGGCGGGGCCACGGGATTGACGGCTTCCGGCGCTTCCGGCCGGTCGAAGCGCGACGGATGGTCGCCGAAGTAGTTTACCAGGCGCCGCTCGTCCGCGTGGTTGGGTTCGCGAAAGCATTCGATGCCGCCGCCGAGCGCGGCATAGCAATAGGTCGGCTCGTATTCGGCGACGCCTTCCTCGTACTTGTCGACATAGCCGCCGCAGGCAGTCAGCGTCAGACCCAGGGCAAGGCCCAGGCTCAAGGGTGTCAGCGTTCGTTTCATGACAGGGTTTCTTCCCATCCTGCATCCAAAAGATTTGTCCCAGTGCAGGATGGGCACGCAAGGTTAGCAATTGGTTAATAGGGGACCCGGCCGACACTGTCTTTTACCGGCACTGTCTTTTAGAGGTCGGTGCCCTCGAACAGCGCGTTCACATCGCCCACGGGCGGCAATCCGTTGACCCATGTGAAGGCCCCGTCTTCCATCATTTCGCGGGCGGCTTCCATGACGCTGCCGAAACCCGCGCGGAACAGCGAGCCGCCGACGCTGAGGCGTTTCACGCCCAGGTCGGCGAAGTCCGGGACCTTGAGCGTCATGCCCGGCAGGCCGGCCAGGACGTTCACCGGCCGGTCCACCGAGGAAACGACGGCGCGGATGTCCTCGGCGGTTTTCAGTCCCGGCGCGTAAAGCACGTCCGCCCCCGCCTCCTGATAGGCCTGCAGTCGCTTGATGGTGTCGGCCAAGTCCGGGTTGCCGCGGATCAGGTTCTCCGCCCGGCCGGTCAGGACATAGGGCGCCGGGAGCGCGCGGGCGGCCTCGGATGCCGCCGCCATGCGTTCCACCGCCTCGCCCAGGTCATAGATCCGGGTGCCGTCGTAATCCTCGATGGAGCCTCCGGCGAGCCCGGTTTCGGCGGCGCGGCGGATGTTGTCGGCGACGCCCTCGGGCGTCGCAGCATAACCGTCCTCGAAATCGGCGCTGAGCGGTACCTCCACGGCGTCGGCCAGTTCCCGGCAATGGTCCAAGACACTCGACAGGGTTTCGGCCCCGTCGGGGCGTCCGGCGGCGAAGTTCATCCCCGCGCTGGTCGTCGCCAGCGCCTTGAACCCCATGCCCGCCAGCATGCGGGCCGAGCCCAGGTCCCAGGGATTGGGCATGACGAAACAGCCGGGGGCCTCATGCAACGCCAAAAAGGCTTCGGCTTTCTGGGTTCGGTTCATCATCGTTTCCTCGACGAGGGCAAGGTCAACGGATCAAACCCGAGGCCCGGCCCATGAGATCAGGCGTTGACGTCAATCACCGTGCGGCCCCGCACCTGACCTTTCAGAATTTTGGTGGCCAGATCCGGCAGGTCGCCCAACGCCGCCATTTCGGTCATGGCGTCCAGCTTGTCCATGGGCAGCTCCTTGGCGATCCGGTTCCAGGCGACGATGCGCCGTTCCTTCGAGCAAGTGGCACTGTCGATGCCGCAAAGGTTACAGCCGCGCAGCAGGAACGGCAGCACCGTGGTGTTCAACTCCGGACTGGCCGCCAGGCCGACGGAGGCGCAAGTCGCCCAGTAATTGAGCGTCGCCAGCACCGTATGCAGCGTCGTGCCGCCCACGGTATCAATCGCCCCGGACCAGCGTTCCTTGCCCAAGGGACCCTTGGGCGCCTCTTCCAGGTCGGCCCGGTCGACGATGGTGGCCGCGCCCAGGTCCTTCAGATAGGCGTGGGACTCCGGCCGGCCGGTGGAGGCCGCGACGCGGTAGCCCAGGTTGGCCAGGATCGCCGTGGCGACGGAGCCGACCCCGCCGGAGCCGCCGGTGACCAGCACCTCGCCTTCCGCATCCTTCGTCAGGCCGTGTTCCTCAAGCGTCATGATCGCCAGCATGGCGGTGAAACCGGCGGTGCCCAGCGCCATGGCGCGTTTCATGTCGAGGCCGTCCGGCACCGGCACCAGCCAGCCGGACTTGACCCGCGCCTTCTGGGCATGGCCGCCCCACCAGACCTCGCCCACGCGCCAGCCGGTCAGGATCACCTCGTCGCCGGGTTTGTAATCGGGGCTATCGGAGGCCTCGACGACGCCGGAGAAATCGATCCCCGACACATGCGGATAGTCCCGCACCAGCCGGCCCAGGCCGTTTATCACCATGCCGTCCTTGTAGTTGATGGTGGAATACCTGACGGCGACGGTAACGTCGCCGTCGGGCAATCGGCTTTCGTCGATGTCCCGGATGGCGGCGGAGACCTTGCGGTCTTCCGTCTCTTCCAGCAACAGGCCCTTGAAGGTGGACATGGCGGCGCTCCCTGGGGTTTGTCTTCGTGGCGTGCCGACAGATGTAGAGAACGGAACTTGAGCGGTCAACGCCCGTTCAGTCGGCAAGCCGCCAGCCCAAGGCCTCGCCGGCTTGGAACGGCATGATGGTCGTGCCGCCGTCGACCTGAATGGCCTCCGGCACGATCCAGGACCGGCGTTCCAGGGTCACCGTCCCGTCGTTCGCGGGCATGCCATAGAACCGGGGCCCGTTAAGCGAGGCGAAGCCTTCAAGCTTGTCCAAGGCTCCTTCCTCGTCGAATACCTGGGCATAAATCTCGATCGCCGTCATGGCGGAAAAGATGCCCGCGCAGCCGCAGGCGCTTTCCTTTTCGTGCACCGCATGGGGTGCCGTATCGGTGCCCAAAAAGAACTTGGCGTTGCCCGACGTCGCTGCCTTTCGCAAGGCCAGGCGGTGTGCCTCCCGCTTGGCCACGGGCAGGCAATACATATGCGGGCGGATGCCGCCCTTGAAGATATCGTTACGGTTGATCACCAGATGGTGCGCCGTGACCGTCGCCGCGACATTGTCGCCCGCGCCTTCGACGAAGGCCACGGCGTCAGCCGTGGTAATGTGTTCGAACACGATCTTAAGCGTCGGCAGGCGCTCGATCATCGGCGTCAGAATGCGGTCGATGAACACCGCCTCGCGATCGTAGATGTCGATCTCCGGATCCGTGACCTCGCCATGGATCAACAGCGGCATGCCGATCTCAGCCATGCGTTCCAACGCCGGATAGGTTCTTTCGATGTCCGTCACGCCGTTGGCCGAATTGGTCGTGGCCCCGGCGGGATAGAGTTTCACCGCCGTCAGAACGCCGTCCGCGTGGCCGGCGGCCAGGTCGTCCGGGTCCGTGTCGTCGGTCAAATAGGCGGTCATCAACGGCGTGAAGTCGATGCCGTCGGGGACCACGGCCAGAATGCGGTCGCGATAGTCATCGGCCAGCGCCGCCGTGGTCACCGGCGGCACCAGGTTCGGCATGACGATGGCGCGGGCCATCTGCCGCGCCGTATGGGGCACGACGGCGGCCATCATCGCACCGTCGCGGAAATGCACATGCCAGTCGTCGGGGCGCCTGAGCGTCAGTCGGTCCATTTACGCGGCCTCCCCCAGAACTTCATGGACGTCCCCCTGGGGCGTCCCGCCAAGAATGTGATGTTGGTGCCAACAGGCATAGAACAACAGCGTCCAGGCAGCCTGCATCTCGCGCTTGCCGGAACTTCGGAACAGGGCATCGACCGCCTCTGGACGGCAGATCTCGGCGACCCCCGGTTGCCCCGCCACCAAGGGTCCCAAGCGGCGGCCATCGGCGGCGATCCATTCGCCGACGGGGACCGTGAAGCCCCGTTTCGCGGCGAACGGCTTGGACTGGGGTAAAACACGGTCGAGCCATTTTCGCAGCACCCATTTGCCGCGACGGCCACGGTTCTTCATCCTGTCCGCCAAACCGAAGCCAAAGGCTGCCAGTTTGTCGTCGAGGAACGGCACCCGGCCCTCGACCCCATGGGCCATGAGGCAGCGATCGAGTTTGGTCAGCAGATCGTTGGGCAGCCAATGGGCGATGTCCTGGCCCTGAACCCGTTGCAGCGGCGACCAGCGCCGGTCGGCGGCGGCGGCCTCGGCCGCGTTGACCCCCCGGCGCCAGGCCGCAGTCTCGTCGCGCAGCACGCCCAGTCCGTGCAGGATGCCCTGCTCCCGCATCGGTCGGCCCCCAAGAACCGGCCAGCGCAGCGCCCGGCGATAGCGGCCGTATCCGGCGAAGATTTCGTCCCCGCCCTCGCCGGACAGGATCACCTTGAGGCCCCTTTCGCGCGCCGTCTGGGCCAGCTTGTAGGTCGGCAGTACGGCGTAATCGGCGGCCGGATCGTCCATCGCCGCGGCGATCCGCGGCAACAGGCGCCGGAAATCACCGGCGCCGAAATCGATTTCCGTATGGTCGGCTCCCAATTGGCGCGCGATGCGCCGGGCCAAGACCCGCTCGTCCGCCGCATGCGTGCCGGAAAAACCGGCGGTGAACGCCTGCACCGGCCGGTCATTGAGCCGCGCCATCATGGCCAGCAGCACGGTGGAATCGATGCCGCCGGAAAAGAACATGCCATAGGGCACGTCGGACCGCTGATGGATGCCGACGGCGTCGTCCAGCAGATTGTCCAGATACGCCAGCGCCGTCTCCCGGACCAAGGGCAAGGGGGGACCGTCGTCGAGCACCCGGCGTCGGTTGCGGCCGATGATCCGGCCCTTCTCGATGACCAGAGTTTCCCCGGGCAACACGCGTTCGATGCCAGCGAAGGGAGTATCACGACCGGTCGAGAACTGCAAGGCCAGCAGCTCGTCCCGCACTTGGTCGTCGACGGACGGATGGACCAGGCCCGCCGCCAACAGGGCCTTGGGTTCCGAGGCGAAGGCGAAGGCATTGCGCAGGCGCGCGAAATACAACGGCTTGATTCCGAACGGATCGCGCGTCAGGACCAGGCGATCGCGGACCAGGTCGTGGATCGCAATGGCATACATGCCGCGCAGGTGCTCGGCGAAACCGAGCCCTTCACGCAGGTAGAGCTGCAGCGGAATTTCGCAGTCCGAGCGCGTCGTGAACGGCGCACGCCCCATATCAAGGCGCAGTTCGACATAATTGTAGATTTCGCCGTTGGCGATCAGCACCGCCCGCCCGCCGTCGCGCCCATCGGCGGCGATCGGCTGGTCGCCGGTTTCCAGGTCGATGATCGCAAGCCGCGTCTGGACCATGCCCAGCCCGCCGGAAGCATGGCGGCCGCGCCCGTCCGGCCCCCGATGGGCCAGGGCCTGGGCCATGCGGTCGAGCACCGCGCCGTCTGGCGCCGTGCCGTCCTTGGTCATGATGCCCGCGATACCACACATGATACCGATCTAACCTTCTCCTGGCGCCATACTACGCCGATTGTTGGTGGTTGGTGACCACCGATTGAAAAAAATCCAAGTAACGGGCGACGACCTGTTGTTCGGTAAACCGCTGTTCGTAGACCTGCCGGCCGCGACGCGCGATATGATCCGCCAAATTCGGGTCTTCGATGACGCCGCGGATCGCATGGGCCAGGCCATTGGCGTCGTCGACGGGGACCAGGACGCCCGAATCCATATGTTCGATCAATGTCCCGGGACCCATGCTGTCCGCGGCGATCACCGGCAGGCCCTGTGCCCAAGCCTCAATCACCACATTGCCGAGCGGTTCGTGCCGCGACGGGCAGACGAACAGGTCGCAGGCAGCGAACAACGCCGGCGTGTCTTCGCGCCAACCCAGGAACCGAACCCGCGGCTTGATGCCCAGATCTTCCGCCAGTTTCTCGAGGTCTTCGCGTAATGGCCCCTCGCCGGCCAGCCACAGGTAGGTATTGGGCACCCGCGACAGGGCGCGCATCAACACATCGAAGCCCTTGTTCTCGTGCAACCGGCCCAGCGCCAGAACCAACACCGCGTTTTCCGGCGTGTATAGGGTCTTTCGGTCGAACGGCGCCGCCCGGTCCTCGCTGACGAAGTTGGGCAGATAGTGGACGCGGTCTTCCGGCCAACCATTTTCGACGATATGCCGGGCGATGTCTTCCGTGTTGGCGATCAGGTGACCGCAGGTCTTGTAATACTTGAGATCATAATAGCCGCCCAGCCGCGCCACTTGGACGAAGGATCCCTTGGGACAAAACCGGCTGGCCCGGTTCATCCAGGTCATGACGATCTGCGGCTGGAATGTCTTGATTTCATGTTTGAACGCCCGGCCCGTCCGCCGGTCGAGCATACCGCCGAAGGGCAGTTCCACGGGCTTGAGCCCGGCCTGTTGAAACGCCTGGGCCCGACCCGGGTGTTCACGGATCAACACCCGTTGATCCAGCCCGGCGCGATGCAGGGCCAGGACCAAGCGCATGAAGAACGCCTCGGCACCGCCGAATTCGGCACCAGCCATGGCCTGCAACACCTTCATCGGGGGATCAATCCTTCCCAAGCGTCGGCCGCCTGCGCCCAACGCCAGGAACGCTGCGTGGCCAGAGCTTCCCGGTGTTGGCGCAACCATAACCGAGGGTCCGTCAAGACCCCGACGGCGGCGGCGGAAAATACGTCATCTTCTGTGGCGACGACGCCGGTCGCGCCGTCGATCACCCGCTCGCGCATGGACCCCAGGTCGGTGACCACGGCGGGGACGCCCATTGCCTGGGCTTCGCCCACGGCCATGCAGAAGGTTTCGTTGATGTCACCGCGATAGAGCATGCATCGGGCCTGTCTGAACTCTTCGATCAATTGATGCTTGGGCACGGGCCCACGCAGGCGAACCCCTTTTGCCGCCATGCCCTTGGCCTTGTCGAGAACTTTCGCCATGGCCCGGGCCTTGGCGTCGCCGGCCGCGCCATAGACTTGCGTGCCGCAAAACAGATGCAATTCCCCGTCCGGCACGCGGGGCTGAATGTCGCGGACCCAGCGATCCAACAACCAATCCAGGCCGCGTAGCGGATTGGACGTAAAGACCGCCCGGGGGTTCGGCGGGCCGTCGCCGGGCGGTGCCTCGCAGAACGCATCGGGCAGGCCATAGGGGATAACCACCCGTTCGCCGCCAGGCGCCCAGGCGGGCCAAGTCGTGGCATGGTATTCGCCGATGAACACTAAGGCCGAGGCATGGCGCCAGAGCTTCCACAGATAGCGCGGTTTGACCATGTAGGTCGCGGGGTTGTGGGTCCAGAACACCGTGCGCCGGGCGCCGGGCATCAAGGGCAACACCCTGTCCCCGCGATTGGCGATGAACAGGTCCGCCGTCCGGGGCACGCCATCCTTCAAAGGCCGCCAGCGCACGCCCTTGTGGTCGATCGACGCCTGACAGTTGTTGTGGACGGAGACCTCGTGTCCTCGACCGGCAAGCGTTTCCATGAGCGAGATCAGCGCGCTTTCCGCGCCGCCAAGCGGTCGTTCGTCCAGGGTCCGACCATCGAATTCGATGCCGTCGTCGGCAAGCACGATACGGGCCATTCAGCCGTCCTTCTCCAGGCTCGCCTTGAGATGCGAGAGCAAGGGATAAAGTCCGGCGCAAAGCGCGATGAGAAAACCGTAGCCGCCCTCGCGGTAGCCCCTGCGCCGCACGTAGCACTTGAAGAACCGGGTGAACAGGCGGCGCAGGTTGTTGGCGAAAGACCCCAGCTGACCACTGTCCCGAAGGTCGCGCGCCCGGGCCGAGGAATAACTGTCCAGGCGGCGGATCATGTCGGAGATGTCGCGGTCGACGAAATGGTCGAGACGCTGGCTCAGCCGCGGTCCCTTGCAGCCCGACCATTCCAGGGCCGGATGGACCCGCTGCCGGCCCCAGCGCTTGACCCCGCGACGAAACAGGCCGGGATAGGCCGCCTTGCCGAAACTGGCGCCCCAGCCCCAGCGGACCAGGCGGTCGCCGATATAATTGTCGACCAGAATTTCATGCCAGTCAAAGGCGGTGCTTCGGATCGTCGCGCGGATTTCCCGGGCCAGGGCGTCGGGCACCCGTTCGTCGGCATCGACCTCCAGGATCCAATCACCGGTTGCCGCCTCGATCCCGGCATTGCGCCGGTCGCCTTCCACGTCCCAGGCGCTCTCGACGATTCGGTCGGTGAAGCGGCGGGCGATTTCACCCGAGGCATCGGTGCATTTGTCCAACAAGACCACCAGCTCATCGCCGAACGTCAGATGCTCCAGACAGGCCTGCAGTTGCGCCGCCTCGTTGTGGACACTGATGACGATCGACAGGGTCGGCTCCACGGCATCCCTCATGGGCGGGTCACCGGAAGCGGAAAGAATCTGAATTGGGTCTGCGTCATGGACGTAACCTATTGACCATCAAGGCATTGCGCCGCAAAAACCGGCGTTGCCGTTGTTATACGACCGCCGCCCGCGGTTGCCTAGGGCGCGCCGCCGTCCCATATTTCCCGAACAGCGCAAGATAACCGCACCGAGGCCCCCATGACCCCTCCGACCCACACCATTCTGGAAGATCGCGGCATCTTGGCCGTACACGGCGAAGACGCCCGCTCATTCCTGCAAGGCTTGATTTCCAACGACGTCGACAAGGTATCGGAAACCCAAGCGATCCACGCGGCGCTGCTGACGCCGCAAGGCAAGTATCTGCACGATTTTTTCGTCGTCCAGGACCCGGCCGGCGGCGCCGACGACCTGTACCTCGATTGCGAACGGGCGCGGCTGGCGGACCTGATGAAGCGCCTGAAGCTTTACAAACTGCGGTCCAAGGCGACCCTCGCCGACGAAACCGAGGCCTGGACCGTCGCCGCAATCCCCGGCGCCGATGCCGCGGCGGCATTGCATATGACCGGTGAACCGGGCACGGCTGCCAAACGCGACGGCGGGGTGATATTCGGTGACCCGCGCCTGGGCGATCTGGGCCTTCGCGCCATCCTGCCGGCGGCAACGGCGGCGGAAACGCTGGCTGATCACGCCGGCCAACCGGCGCCGCGGGACGATTACGACCGGCTGCGCCTTAGCCTCGGCGTACCGGACGGCTCGCGCGACCTGATCGTCGAGAAATCGATCTTGCTGGAAAGCGGGTTCGACGAATTGAACGGCGTCGATTGGACCAAGGGGTGCTATATGGGTCAGGAATTGACCGCGCGGACGAAGTACCGGGGCCTGATCAAGAAACGGTTGATGCCGGTCGAGATCAAGGGCGCGCCGCCCGCCGCCGGGACGCCGTTGACCAAGGACGGCAAGGAAGTGGGCGAAATGCGCTCGGCCGTCGGCGGCCCGGACGGCGGCCTGGGCCTGGCCTTGGTCCGGTTGGAGCATTTTGCCGAGGACGCGGCATTCGACGCGGGGGGCGCCCCGGTGGCGCCCCGCAAGCCGGCCTGGGCGGAATTCTAGACACCGTCCGGCAGGGGGCGACGCCGTCACGCGGCCGCGTCCCGGAACAACGGTTCAATCCGACGGCCAAGCCCTTTAGTCTGCGGCCATGAGCCTGTTCATGTTCCGTCGCTTGACCCGTCTGTTGCAGCCCGTCGCGCGAAGCTACGAACGCCGCCTTGCCGAACTGGGTCCCGACGCCCGCGCAGTGTTCTGGAAGAGCGAGGAACACCAACTGGTCCGCTTCGAAACGCTCTATGACGTGTTCGACGCCGCCGACCAGCAGGCGGGCGGCGTGAGCATCGCCGATTTCGGATGCGGCTATGGCGCGTTCTTTGAATTCCTCAAGGATCGCGCGGTGCTCGAAGACGGCAGATATGTCGGCTACGACATGTCGCGCAAGATGATCGACACCGCGCGCGGCCGCATCCGCGACCCCCGGGCGCGGTTCATCCAGCAAATCACGGTCAACGAACCCGCGGACTACGTCTTTGCCTGCGGCACCTTCAACATGCACATGGGCGCCGACGACGGGGAGTGGACGGTCTACGTCAAGCAATGCCTGAGCGACCTGTGGGCGATGACCGGCCGGGCGCTCGCCTTCAACCTGTTGCGCGACGACTCCGGTGAACGCTACCCCGGCCTGTATTACGCGGATGGACGGGATTTCCTGGACTTCTGCCGACGACAGCTGGCCCCGGATACGACCATGACCAACGACGCCCCCCTGCCCGATTACACCTTCGTCGTGCGCCGTTGACAGACCGCGACGGCGGGACGGACCAGTATCATGGACGGGCGGCAGGAAACCGGCACCGTCAATCCCGGGGTCGGACCTCGCCGAGCGTGTCCATCTTGGCCTGCAGCATCAGGCGATCCAGACGCTCGATCGGCAGATTGGCAAAGACCTCGATCCGGTTGCGCAATTGGCGGAAGGCGCGGCTGTAGGCAACCTGGCGTTCCGACTGCGGACCTTCGATGGCGCGCGGGTCGTCGGTGCCCCACTTGACGACCATCGGGCTGCCGGCGAACGACGGCAGGTCCTGGTCACCGACCCGATCGGACACGGTGATGACAAAATCGAAATGGCCGTCGCCTGCCGGTAGGTCGGCGACGGACTTCGGACGCAGACCATCGGTCGAAATCTTGGCCAGTTCCATGGTGTGCACCGCCAGGTCGTCGGCCTGATCGATGCCGTCGATACCGGCGCTTTCCGCCTGAAACCGGCCTCCGCCCAGTTCGCGCAACAACCCTTCGGCCATCAACGACCGGGCCGCGTTCTCGCGGCCGAGAAACAACACACGATAGGTCTTGTCGGAAGACATCGGTCATCCCTCCTTTTGGCGTTCCGCGCGGTAAACATGAAAGACGGGCCCAAACGCTAGCCAAAGGGCATGACAGATGAATTACGTTTTGATGACGAGTTTTATAGATGAATTCAAATTAAGGTATACAGTCACCGCATCTGTGCCACCGCGCGTCGAGCGACGGGACGGTAACGGGGAACCGCAACTCGGAATCAGAACGGCCCCACCGGTCGCCCGGTGAGGCCGTTCCAGATCAGCGATCCTTCATTCCCCCCGAAGGGGGCCCCTGGGAAAACTGACCGGGTCCCGGCCCTGGGGCGCTCCTCGCGGACCGCCTTCGTCCCTGAACCCGTGTAAAGAGTACCGGCCGGCCGGTCGTCTCTCAACGGCAATAAAATCCACACCCCTGTGGAACATGGGGAAAAGGTCCGATGCGGGCCTTCCCGCTTGTGGATAATGGTCGTGGCTGATGTTCGGCGCGGGCCGTTCCGGCACAACGGTCCAGGGGATTGTCGACGAACCGGGGGTCGGCCGCGGCGTCCGGAACCTCGAACGTCTCATTGGGTTCAAGAATGGCATGGGCGCAGAACGCGATGGCGCGGGGCGTTTCCTTGGGCTTCATGTTGTTGCGCGCGAGGAAGATCGCCGGTCACTGTCGATCCCGGCACACGCCCGGGCCAGGCTATTCGGCGGGTCCGTCGACGGTCTGGCGCGCGTCCTGATGCGGCAGGAAAAGCGACAACGCCGCCGCTGCCAGGACCAGCGCGACGGCGAACCATAAACAACCGGCGAGCCCCCAGACCTGATACACGGCGCCGGACAATACCGTTCCCAACAACCGGCCGCCGGCGTTGGCCATGTAATAAAAGCCGACGTTAAGCGCCACGCCGTCGGCGTCGGAATAGTCCAGGATCAGGTAGGAATGAACCGCCGAATTGACGGCGAACACCAAGGCGAACAGGATCAGGCCGCCGGTGACCATCCAGGTCGGGTCGATGTCGGTGCCCAGGCCGTAGGCGATGCCCGCCGGGGCCGCCGCCAGGGCAAAGGCCAGCCAGGCCGCCGTGCGACCGTCGGGATGACCGCCCAGGATCCGGGTGATCGCCGGGGCGGCCGACTGGATGAAGCCGTAGCCGATGACCCAAACCGCCATGAAGCCGCCGACCTGGGTCGTCGACCAGTCCAACACGTCGTGCAGGAACACCGGCAGGCCGACCACGAACCAGACATCGCGCGATCCAAACAGGAAAAACCGCGCCGCCGACAGTTTGTTGATCGCCGGCGACTTCGACAGGATCTGGGTGAACTTGGTCTTGGCCTTGGCGCGGCCCATGTCTCCCGGAAGCGCCAGTACCGAAACCGCCAGGATCAAGGTCAGCCCCACCGCCATGGCGTAGAGCGCGCCGTTGAACCCGATCCCTGCCAAGAGGGCGCCGCCCATGAAGAACCCGACGCCCTTCAGCGCGTTCTTCGACCCGGTCAGGATCGCCACCCATTTGTAGAGCACCCCCGCCGCATCGGCCGGCACGACCAATTTGATCGCGCTTTTCGAACTCATCTTGGTCAGGTCCTTGGCGATGCCGGAAAGCGCCTGGGCGACCATGACATAGACCACCGACAGCCACGGCACCCATTCGGGTTTGAGCTGGGCGAGCATCACCAGGGCGAAAATCTGCACCGTCAGGCCGCCGAACAGGGTCGATTTCAAGCCGAACCGGGCACCGATCCAGCCGCCCACCAGATTGGTGATGACACCGAAGATTTCATAGAACAGGAACAGCATCGCCACTTCGAAAGGCGAGTAGCCAAGTCCGTGGAAATGCAACAGCACCAGCATGCGCAGCGCGCCGTCGGTCAGCGTGAACCCCCAATAGGCGGCGGTGACCAGCGCGTAATTGCGAATGTCGGTCATGGGCGATGCCCCTTCCGCGGGCCTTACAGGACCTGGGCGACCTTGGCCGTCAGCTCGGCCATGCGGTTCACGTAACCCCATTCGTTGTCGTACCAGGCGATAACCTTTACCTGGGTGCCGTTGACGACCATGGTCGACGGCGCATCGACGATGCCGGACCGGGGGTCGTTCAGGAAATCGACCGACACCAGCGGCCGCTCCTCGTATCCCAGGATGTCCTTCAGCGGCCCGGCCTCGGCCGCCGCCTTGAACAGGCCGTTCACCTCCTCGACCGAAGTCTCGCGGTTCATCTCAAAGACGCAATCGGTGATCGAGGCGTTCAACAGCGGCACCCGCACGGCCAGGCCGGTCAGCTTGCCCCGAAGTTCGGGATAGATCACACCGATCGCCTTGGCCGATCCGGTGGTTGTCGGGATCAAGGACGTCAGGCCCGAGCGCGCCCGGCGCAGGTCCTTATGCGCCTTGTCGACCATGACCTGGGTGTTGGTCACGTCATGGATCGTCGTGATCACACCGTGTTTGATGCCGATCCCTTCGTGCATCACCTTGACCACCGGCGCCAGGCAGTTGGTCAAGGTGGTGCACGAAGGGATCGGCATCAAACACGGTGTGATCACGAC
>JANQIJ010000177.1 GCA_028282185.1 Rhodospirillales bacterium | reverse complement strand
CTGGGCGGTTCAGCGTCACGGTCGCGACGCCGCGGGCGTCGATGTCGAGTAGAACCGGTTGGTCCGTCATGGCTGTCTCCTGTCCCAGGCTCGTCGGCTTTGGTGTCTGAACCGCCAACATACCGCCCCAGGCGAAAACTGCGAAACACGAAATGGCGCGGCCGTCCCCCGGTCCCGCCAGGTTTCCCGGGCTACCGCCGTGCCAAGAGCCGGGCCGCCGCCTTGATCGCGCCGGATGCCGTGTTTATCTTGCCGGAAAGCCCCTCTCACCCCTTATCCCCCCGGGACGGAACATCATCCATGCATATCAAGGACGGCCTGGTGGAGGCCATCGGCAACACGCCGTTGATCCGCCTTAAGAAACTCTCGGAACAAACCGGCTGCGACATTCTTGGCAAGGCGGAATTTCTCAATCCCGGCCAGTCGGTCAAGGACCGCCCGGCGCGTCAGATGATCCTGGAAGCCGAGCTGCGGGGCGACCTGCAACCGGGCGGCCTCGTGGTCGAAGGCACCGCCGGAAACACCGGCATCGGCCTGGCCCTGGTTGCCAACGCACGGGGCTACCGAACGACAATCGTCATTCCGGAAACCCAAAGCCAGGAGAAGAAGGATCTGCTGCGGCTGTGCGGTGCCAAGCTGATCGAAAACCCGGCCCTGCCTTATTCCAACCCGGACAACTATCAACACGTCGCCCGGCGCCTGGCGGAAGACCTGGCCAAGACCGAGCCGAACGGGGTGCTGTTCGCCGACCAATGGAACAATCTGGACAACCGCAAGGCCCATTACACGACGACCGGCCCGGAAATATGGGAACAGACCGGCGGCAAGATCGACGGCTTCATTTGCGCCGTCGGCACCGGCGGGACTCTGGCCGGAACCTCGACCTTCCTGCGCGAAAAGAACCCGGACATTCAAATCGGCTGCGCCGACCCCCGGGGCGCGGCCATGTATCACCTGTTCAAGGACGGTGAGGCGAAGGCGACGGAGGGGGGCTCGATCTCGGAAGGCATCGGCCTCGGTCGCGTGACCAACATCATCGAGGACATTACCGTCCATCATCCGTTTCTGATCGACGATCAGGACGCCATTCCCCTGATCTTCGACCTGATCAAGGACGAAGGCCTGGTGCTCGGTGGATCTTCTGGGATCAACGTTGCCGGTGCGGTACGCCTGGCCGGGGAGCTTGGCCCCGGACATACCATCGTCACGATCCTCTGCGACGTTGGTACGCGCTATACCTCGAAACTGTTCAACCGCCAGTTCCTGGAATCGAAGGACCTGCCGGTCCCCGACTTCCTGCCCTAGCCCCGCCCCAACCGCTGCGAAGGATTTCGCCCATGCCCTACAGCAACCCCCAGTCCCTGGTCTCGACGCAATGGGCCGCCGACCACATGTCGGCGCCCGACGTGCGCTTGGTCGACTGCACCTATTTTCTGCCCAACCAGGACCGGGACGCGAAGGCGGAATACGCCGAACAGCACCTGGAAGGTGCCGTATTTTTTGACATCGACGATATCAAGGACCCGGAAAGTCCCCTTCCCCACATGTTTCCGCCGGCCCATATCTTTTCCGCCAAAGTGCGTAAATTGGGGCTGGGCGACGGCAACCGGATCATTTGCTACGACGCAAACGGGGGCAGCATGGCCTCGGCCCGGGTCTGGTGGATGTTCCGCACCTTCGGCCATAACGACGTTGCCGTTATGGACGGCGGCCTGCCCCGCTGGCTGGCCGAAGGCCGGCCGGTCACCGACATGCCGGTGACGCCGCAAGAACGGCATTTCACGGCGCGGGAAAACACCATGATGGTGCGCTCGCTTGACCAAGTGCGCCGGACCCTGGAGACGGGAAAGGAAACGGTCGTCGACGTTCGCGCCGCCGGGCGCTTCGCCGGCACCCAGCCGGAGCCACGCCCGGGCATGCGTTCGGGCCATATGCCGGGGGCGGTCAACCTCCCCTATGCCGACCTGTTCGATCCAGAAAACAACTTCTCCATGCGCCCTGGCGAGGAAATCAAGGTGATCGTCAAGAACGCGGGGGTCGACCTGTCCAAGCCGCTGGTAACCAGCTGCGGGTCCGGCGTTACCGCCTGCTACGCGGCTCTGGCCCTGCACCTGATCGGCAAGGAAGACGTCGCCATCTACGACGGCTCCTGGGCCGAATGGGGAACCCGCGAAGATACGCCGGTGGTGGATAACGGCAACTGAAAGAAATCGAAAAAAGTGGAAACGGTATGGAAGATAGCGGGGCTGATTGCCACGTTCATGTCCGTTTTTTTGGTGTCTATCTGGGAATGGCTGTTCAGCGAGCAGAAGATATACGGAATGACGATACCGCCTATGAAAGATTGCTCGCCATCATGTGAACTGATTGTGAAGTTACACCCTCAGAGACAAAGGCGCATGAGTTAACCCCAAGGCGCCACCGGCACCTGCCTTTTTGCTCGAAACGGCGATGCGGAATTCGACCTTTCTGACGAGGATGGCGGAAAGTGACTTAAGCGGCCTGATGAGCGATCTTGCAAGAGCAGCCGGACTCCCGGCCCAAATGGAGATTTTGCTCGGTGTTTTGCCGCCGTAACCGAGAACCGGAGCACCTCCGCCGGCAGCAAACGTTTTTCCAGGCTTTCGACGCATGATCGAGCAAGACCGAGATCGCGCAAAAATCCTACGATTCGCTCCATGAATCACCGGTCATGGCACTTACAAGCGTGTGCCAAGCGTGTGTGGCCGTTTGAAATCAATCTAAGCCACAAGCCTAACGGTTGTCTAGAAACCTGCGTCTGCATCCCTGGAAAGGTGTCCGCGCCGGCACAGAAGAGGAAGGCCAAGACCCGTCTTTACAGATGAGATGCCGTCCCAGGCTCAATGCGCCAGGATCTGGCTGAGGAACAGCTTGGTGCGCTCGTGTTGGGGATTGTCGAAGAACGGATCCGGTTCGTTCTGTTCGATGATCTCGCCCTCGTCCATGAAGATCACCCGGTCGGCCACGGTCTTGGCGAAGCCCATTTCATGGGTCACGCAAAGCATGGTCATACCCGTGTCGGCCAGGGAGATCATGGTATCGAGCACTTCCTTGATCATTTCCGGGTCCAGTGCCGAGGTCGGTTCGTCGAACAACATGATTTTCGGGCTCATGCAGAGCGAGCGGGCAATCGCCACCCGCTGTTGCTGGCCGCCGGAAAGCTGGCCCGGGAACTTTTCCGCCTGTTCGGGGATCTTGACCCGTTCCAGGTACTTCATGGCGATTTCCTCGGCTTCCTTCTTGGGCGTTTGCCGCACCCAAATCGGCCCGAGGGTACAATTTTCCAGAACCGTCAGATGGGGGAAAAGATTGAAGTGCTGGAACACCATGCCGACCTCGCGGCGGATCAGATCGATATTCTTCAAGTCGTTGGTCAACTCGATCCCATCGACGATGATGTCGCCTTGCTGATGTTCCTCCAACCGATTGATGCAACGGATCAGGGTCGACTTGCCGGATCCCGAAGGCCCGCAGATGACGATCCGTTCCTGGTTCTTGACGGTCAGATTGATGTCCTTGAGCACATGGAAATCGCCATACCACTTGTGCATGCTCTTGATCTGAATGATGTCTTCCTCGCCCTTGGCCGAAGCGATATGCGGCGCGGCGTCATCAAGGTTTTGCAACTGTTCTGACATGATGTGGGGGTTCCTCAGTGTCCGGTATGCAGTTTCTTCTCGAGGTAAAGCGAGTACCGCGACATCAAGAAGCAACTGATGAAGAAAAAGACGGCGACGAAGACATAGACCTCGGTCGACAGGCCTTGCCACTTGGCATCGGCCAGGGAAGCGTTGCCGATGCCGAGAATGTCGAGCCGCCCGATGACGATCACCAGGGTCGTGTCCTTGTAGAGCCCGATGAAGGTGTTGACGATGCCCGGGATCGAGATCTTCAACGCCTGGGGCAAGACGACCAGTCGCATGGACTGCCAATACTTCAGGCCCATGGCGTCCGCGGCTTCGTACTGCCCCTTGGGGATCGCTTGCAGGCCGCCGCGGATCACCTCGGCCATGTAGCCCGAAGCGAACAGCGTGACCATGATCAGCATGCGGATCAACAGATCGAAGTTGGTGCCCGGCGGCAGGAAATAGCTCAACATCACCGCCGCCACGAACAACAGGGTGATCAGCGGCACGCCGCGAATGAACTCGATAAAGGCAACGCATAGGATGCGAATGATCGGCAGGTTCGATTGTCGACCGAGGGCCAGGCAGATGCCGATCGGCAGGGAGAACGCGATCCCCGTGACACCGATGATCACGTTCAACATCAGGCCGCCGAACTGGTCCGTGGGCACGAAGGTCAGGCCACCGATCCCGCCGACCAAAAGCCAAGCGGCGATGAATGGATACAGCGCCGAATAAATCATCGCCTTGCCCCGATGCGGGACGTTGTCGAACAGAATGGGGATCAGTGCCAGGACCAAGAGAACGGCGGACAAGTTGACCCGCCAACGTTCGGCCTCCGGATAAAAGCCGTAGATGAACAGCCGCAACCGGCCCGCGATGAAAGCCCAGCAGGCGCCGTCGCCCTGGGCGCGGCAGTCATTGCGGCTTTCACCGGTGAAAGCGGCATCGACGAACATCCAGTCGACGAGCGCCGGAATGATCTTGTAGAGGAAATAGACCGCCAGCACCGTCAACAGCGTGTTGGTGATGCTGCCGAACAGGTTTTCCTTCATCCAATGGACCGGCCCCTTGACCGATGACGGCGGCGGCAGATTCGGATGCGTCCCGGGTTCATAGGATCGGGGGGAGTGCATGGTCGTGTCGGACATCTTCCGGGCCCTCCCCTATCTTTCCACCAGCGCAATGCGCTTGTTGTACCAGTTCATGAAGGCGGAAATGATCAGCGAGAAACAAAGATAGATGGACATCACGATGATCATCGTCTCCATCTCCTTGCCGGTCTGCATCAAGGTGATGCCGCCCACCGTCGCGACGATGTCCATGTAACCGATGGCGATGGCCAGGGACGAATTCTTGGTGAGGTTCAGGTATTGGCTGGCCAGCGGCGGAATGATCACGCGCAGGGCCTGCGGGATGATCACCAGGCGCAATGTCCAGCTTCGCTTGACGCCCAGCGCGCCCGCCGCTTCCCATTGGCCTTTATTGATCGCCATGATGCCGGCGCGAACGATCTCGGAAATGAAGGCCGAGGTATAGAGCGATAGCGCCAGCCATAGGGCCAGGAATTCGGGGATCAGTGTCCACCCGCCCCGCAGGTTGAAACGGCCCAGTTGCGGCACCTCCCAGCTCAGCGGCGCGCCGGAAATCATAAAGACGATCAACGGCAGGCCAATGATCATGCCGGCGCAAATCGAAAGCACGGGATAAATCTTGCCCGTTTCTTCCTGGGTCTTCTTGGCCCAGCGGCGAAACGCGATCGCCGCCGCGATGGCGATGCAAAACGCGATCACCGTGAACATGAAGCCGTCTTCGACGATCGGCCGGGGAATGGCCATGCCGCGGTTTGACAGGAAGAAGGCGTCACCGACGTTGATCGCGTTCCTGGGCACCGGCAGGGAATGCACGACGATCCCGTGAATCAGGAAGATCTGCAACAAAAGCGGGACGTTGCGGGTGACCTCGACGAAGACGTAAACCATCTTTGCCGCGATCCAGTTGTGCGACAGCCTGATCACGCCAAATAGAAAGCCTAAGATCGTCGCCAGGATAATGCCGCAGATCGCGACCAGGGCGGTGTTCAGGATCCCCACCGCCATGGCCCGGCCGTGACTGTCACGCGACGTGTAATCGATCAGCGTCTGGTTGATGTCGTAGGACGCGGGTTCATTCAGGAAATCGAAGCTGAAGGTCTTGCCCAGCGCCTGCAGGTTCAGCACCGCGTTGTTGATGATGTACGCCAAAAACGCGAACAGCAGGGCCATCGTCACGATTTGAATGATGACCGAGCGGGTTTCCTTGTTCCGCCAAAGTTTCACGAGCACGTTCGGCTCCGATTGGGCGGCGGCACCCGTTTGGTGGACGGTTGTCGTCACGTTTTACCCCTTGTCATTGGCCCCTTGTTTATTGGCCGTTTGCCTTTGTTCTTGTTGCTGCATGTGACAGGCCGTCGGTGGCGGTTCGCTGGCTCGGCCGTGCGTTGCCGAACCTTGAAACGAAGTCGCGCCGGGGGGTCACCCCACCCGGCGCGTTTTCTTCGCTGCTATGCGACCGCCCTCCGGCTTACCGGAACGGCGGGGCGTAGATCAGGCCGCCATCCTTGTAGGAAGCGTTCAGGCCGCGTTCCAAGCCGATCGGCGTGTCCGGACCGATGTTCTTGTTGAAGATTTCGGCGTAATTGCCCTGCGCCTTGATGGCGCGCAGCGCAAAGGCCTTGTCCAGGCCGAGCATTTCGCCCAGGTTCCCTTCGGATCCCAACAGGCGCGCCACGTTCGGGTTCGGCGGGTTTTTCGCCATCTCATCGGCGTTCGCCTTGGTCACGCCCAGTTCTTCGGCGGCCATCAACGCGAAGACCGTCCAACGGACGATGTCTTCCCACTGGTTGTCGCCATGACGAACCACGGGACCCAGCGGTTCCTTGGAAACGATTTCCGGGAGGATCACATGGTCGCCCGGCTTGTCGAAGGTGGCGCGGGTCGCGGCCAGGCCCGAGGCGTCCGTGGTGTAGACGTCACAACGGTCGGCCAGGTAGTTCTTGCGTGCTTCTTCGTTGGATTCGATGGGAACCGGCTCGTACTTGATCTTGTTGGCCCGGAAGTAGTCCGCCAAGTTCAATTCCGTGGTCGTCCCGGTCTGGATGCAGACGGTGGCGCCGTCCAATTCCTTGGCGCTCTTGACGCCCTTGTCCTTGCGAATCATGAAGCCCTGGCCATCGTAATAAGTCGTGCCGATGAAGGTCAGCTTGACATCCACGTCACGCACGAAGGTCCAGGTGGTGTTGCGGAAAATCGCGTCGCCCTCGCCGGAATTCAGCAGCGTAAAGCGGGTTTTGCCGGTGGCGGGAATGAACTTCACCTTTTCGCCATCGCCCACAACCGCCGCGGCCAGGGACCGACACATATCGGCATCAAAACCCGAATAGCGACCATTGGCGTCAACGAAA
>JANQIJ010000411.1 GCA_028282185.1 Rhodospirillales bacterium | reverse complement strand
GCATGACGATGGAACAGCGGCACCTGCAGGCTCTCCTCCAAGGCGCTGACCTGGCGGCTGACCGCCGATTGACTGAGATGCAGTTCTTCCCCGGCGCGGGTGAAACTGCCGGCCTCGGCGACGGCGTGAAACACGCGAAGTTTGTCCCAGTCCATGGTTCCTCCGACGTCCAGCGGGCGCCGTTACGGGGCGCCGGCCCTGCCGCCGGCGCCTTGGATCGGCCGTCCGCGTTATTCCGCGGCTTCGCGGTCGGCGTCCTGTGCCGCCAGGAAGTGCTCGGCCTCGAGCGCCGCCATGCAGCCGGTTCCGGCGGCGGTCACCGCTTGGCGGAACACCTTGTCCTGGACATCGCCGGCGGCGAACACGCCGGGCAGGTTGGTCTTGGTGCTGTCGGCGGCGGTCAGGATGTAGCCTTCCTCATCCATCTCCAATTGACCCTGGAACAGCTTTGTGTTCGGGTCATGGCCGATTGCGATGAACACGCCGTCGACGGCGTGGTCCTCGGTCGTGCCGGTCTTTACGTTGCGAATGCGCATGCCGGTGACGCCCGGCGGGTCGTTGTCGCCCAGAACCTCGTCAAGCACGGAGTCCCAGAGCACGCGGATCTTCTCGTTGTTGAACAGGCGATCCTGCATGATCTTCTCGGCGCGCAGTTCGTCGCGTCGATGGACCAGGGTGACGCGTTTGGCGAAATTGGTCAGGAACAACGCTTCCTCGACCGCGGTGTTGCCGCCGCCGATCACCGCGACCTCTTTCTCCCGATAAAAGAAACCGTCGCAGGTGGCGCAGGCCGAAACCCCGAAGCCCATGTAGGTCTGTTCGCTTTCCAGGCCCAGCCAGCGGGCGCTGGCGCCGGTCGCGATGACCAGGGTATCGCCGGTGTAAACTTGGCCGCCGTCGCCGATGGCGCGAAACGGTTGCGCCGAAAGGTCAACCTCGGTGATCGTGTCCTCGACCATTTCGGTGCCGACGTTCTTGGCCTGGTCGTACATCTGTTCCATCAGCCAGGGACCCTGAATGGCCTCGGCGAAGCCCGGGTAGTTTTCCACGTCCGTGGTGATCGTCAACTGGCCGCCGGGCTGCAGCCCGCGCACCAGCAACGGCTTCAGGTTGGCGCGCGCGGCATAAACGGCGGCGGTATACCCGGCGGCGCCGGAACCGATGATCAATACGTGGGAATGTCTGGGATCGGCGGGCATGGTGTGTCCTCGTCAGATCGGGATGGCGATGCAGATGCCGTCGCGCCATGGCGGACGGATAAATTTCGTTCGGTGCCCAGGGTCTTGCCGCCATGGTCCGCCGCTTGGCGGGGTTGGTGACTAGCGGGCTAAAGATAAGTCGCCGCCCGGCCCGTGGCAAGCATGGCTGGGCGCGCGCGGCGGACGATCGCCGGCACCAATGGGGGCAAGGCGCGGCGCCGGCCTCTCGGTGCTTGGCTTCGTGGCGCCGTTAAGATAATTTCGCAATAAAATTTCGTCCGGACCATATGGAGAGACAGGATCATGCAGCGTGTGAAACTGGACAAGATCGATCGGCGGATTTTGCGTGACCTGCAATCGAACGGTCGGATGACCAATGTCGAACTGTCGAAACGGGCGGGGATCTCGGCCCCACCTTGTCTGCGTCGAGTGCGTGCCCTGGAAGAGGCCGGTTTTATACGTGGCTATCACGCCGACCTTGAAGCCAAGGCGCTCGGCTACAACGTCACCGTTTTCGCCCAGGTCGGCCTGACGTCGCAGGCGGAGCCGGACCTTGAGGCTTTCGAGGCCGCGGTCCGCGAATGGCCCCAGGTTCGCGAATGCCACATGCTGGCGGGCGAGACGGATTTCCTGTTGAAGATCGTCGCCGCCGATTGGGACGCCTACCAGGAATTCTTGACCTCCGAACTGACGGCCGCGCCCAATGTCAGCCACGTAAAATCGGCGTTGTCGATCCGGGCGTCCAAGAACGAACCGGGCGTTCCCGTGGCCGTCGACGGGGTCGAGGGCGCCGACTGACGTCGTGCCGATCCGGTCGTCGCCAAGTCTATTTCCCCAATTGATCCAGAACCTGTTGCGCCAGGTCGGATCCGGCGGCCTTGGCCTGGGTCACGGCGACCAGCGCCCGGTATCGGTTGGCCGTCGTCCCGCGGCCCAGCAGCAGGGCTCGGCCGACCATGGCGCCGGCGTCCGCATGGCCCTGGGCCTGGGCCTTTGAAAACCATTCGAAGGCTCGTACCGGGTCTTCCGCCAGGCCCTCGCCCCGGTCGAGGCGCAGGCCGAATTCGAACTGGGCCGCGCTATGGCCCAGCTTGGCCGCGCGGTGAAACGCTTCCGCCGCGACCTGGAGCAGGCGCGGCACTTCGTAACCCTTGGCGAAGCTTTGGCCGACGCGGTAATAGGCGGTGGCCAGATCGATCGATTGTTTGCGTGCCTCGGCGTTTACCAGCTCGTCCAGGCCGGTGAGGGTCTGTTGCGCGACCTTTTTGGTCATCTCGATGGCCTGCGGTTCGCCGCGGGCCGCGGCGCGGGACAACAGGCGGTAGCCTTTGACCGGATCCTGAGGCACCCCCAGGCCGCGCATGTGGTACCAGCCCAGCATGGTCGTCGCGTGCAGATGCCGCTGGTCCGCCGCCAGCGCGTACCAATCCGCCGCCATGGTCGGATTGGGTGCCGCGCCGGTGCCCAGGCCTTCGGCGATCATCCCGGCGACGAGGCTTTGCGCTTCGGCGTCGCCGGCCCGGGCGACGGGCAGCAACTCGCGATAGGCGGTGGCGTAGTCGCCCGCCCGATAGGCGGCAATCCCCTCGCGCAGGTCCGAATGCGCCGGCAGGGTCGTCAGCAAGACCATCAGGCCGCCGGCCAGGAAACGCTGCCATCGCATCACGGCACGCGTTCCGCCAGGTCACGGACAATATCGGCGACGACCGCGGTCCAGCCGTCGATCCGAGACTTTCGGTACAGGCGGGCCGACGGGTACCAGGGGCAATCCGCGCCGTCCTGGCCCCACCGCCAATCGCAGCCCGCGGTCAGCATCATCCAGACCGGGCGTCCCAGGGCTCCGGCCAGATGGGCGACCGCGGTGTCCACGGCGACGACCAGGTCCAGGCCCATGATCAAGTCCGCCGTGTCGGCGAAGTCGCCCATTCGGTCCGCCGGATCGATCAAGGCGTCCGGCAGCGGCCGGTCGCCCTCCGGCACATGCTTTTGCAGGCTGACCCAGCTGACGCCATCGACCCCGAGCAAGGGGGCGAGGTCGGAAAGCGGGATCGATCTGCGAATGCTCCGCCGGCTTTCCGCCAGGGCGTTCCAGACGAGGCCGATTTTCATGCCGGGCAGGTCGGACAGAAACGCGTCCCACGACCCGGGATCGGGCGCCGTCAGATAGGGCGTGTCGCCGGGAATTGTCTCCGGTCGCGTGCCCAGCACCCTTGGCAGGCTCATGGCCGGCAGGCGCAGGTCGTGGGCCGGCGCCGGTTGACCGTCGGCCGCCGAAACCTCGTCCGGGCCGTCCAGGCTCTGCATCAGGCGGACCAGGGGACGTTGGACGTCGAGCACGACGCGGCCGCCCAAGGCCTTGGCGGCGGCGACCTGCCGGCTGAATTGTATGGTGTCGCCGAAACCCTGTTCCGCATAGATCAACAGGGTCTTTTCCGGGAACGGCGTGCCGTCCCACAGCGGCGTGGTCAGGTCCGCGCGCGGGCTGAGTGTCCGCGGCAGGTCCCAACGGTCTTCCAAGGCGTCCAAGCCGGCGTCGTAATCGCCCGCCAGCAACAGTGCATAGGCCCGGTGGACCCGTGATGTCGGGTGCTTCGGATCCCATTCCAGCGCCTTGTCGAAGGCTTCGACGGCGGCCTCGGGCCGGTGCTGGTCGAGCAACGAATTGCCCAGGTTGTGCCAAGCCTGGACCATCTTGGGGTCGATCTCCGCCGCTTGGCGGAACGACACTTCCGCCGCCGCGACCTTGTCCTGTTCGTTCAGGCAGAGGCCCAATTCGTTGACCGTCGTCGCGTCGCCGGGTAGCGCCGCGACGAGGTTTCGAAGCGGTTTTTCGGCTTCCGCCTCCTTCCCTTGGACGCGTAGCGACTGAACCAGGAGGCGCATGCGATAGGGCTCGGCCGGGCGCGCCGCCAGGGCCTGTCGGGCCGGCGCTTCGGCGTCCGCGGGGCGGCCGCTGTCGATCAAGGCGCGGGCATACTTCAACTGGAACTCGGAATCCTGCGTCCGGGCCGGCGCGGCGCGGTCGAACAGTTCCGCCGCCGTCGCCATGTCGCGGGCGGCGAATTGCAAGGTGCCCCGCATGTCGGCGGCATCTGGGTCGTTCGGGTCGGCGGCAAGAATTTCGTCAAGCAGTTGGGCGGCATCGTCGGCCCGCTGTTCGTTGAACAGGGCCACCACCTGATGCAGTTTTTCCTCGCGCGACGTCATTGCCGGCCCACCGGACGGGCTAAAGCGCCATCGCTGTGTTTTGTTTCGGCCATCGCGCGCGCTCGCTGCTCCGCTTCCGGTATCGGCTCAGCTTAGATTGGCGCAAGCCCGCTGGATTCGTTGGCAGGCGTCCTCCAGCAAATCCGTCGCCGTCGCGTAGCTGATGCGGAAATGGGGCTCTAGGCCAAACGCCGCGCCCTGCACGGCGGCGACGCCTTCGGCGTCCAGAAGGTAGGTCACGAAGTCCTCATCGGTTTCGATCACCTTGCCGTCCGGCGTCTTTCTGCCGATCGTGCCTTCGCAACTGGGATAGACGTAGAACGCGCCTTCAGGCGTGGCGCAACTCAGGCCCTGGGCCTGGTTCAGCATGCTGACGACCAGATCGCGCCGCTCCTTGAACACCTGATTGTGCGTCTCGATGAAATCATGCGGCCCGTTCAGCGCCGCGACCCCGGCGGCCTGGCTGACGGCGGCCGTATGGGTGATGCCTTGGCTTTGCACCTTGGTCATGGCCTTGGTCATTTCCAGCGGCGCGCCGCAATAGCCGACGCGCCAGCCGGTCATGCAATAGGCCTTCGACAGGCCGTTCATGGTCACGGTCCGGTCATAGAGCCGGGGTTCGACCTGGGCGATGGTGGTGAATTCGAAGCCGTCATAGACCAGCTTCTCGTAGATGTCGTCGGTGAACACCCAGACATGCGGATGCTGCAACAGGACGTCGGCCAGGGCCTGGATTTCGTCGTGCGTATAGGCGCCGCCCGTGGGGTTCGACGGCGAATTGAAGACCAGCCATTTGGTCTTGGATGTGATCGCGGTGTCCAGCTGGTCCGGCGTCATCTTGAAATCGTTTTCCGCGCCGCATTGCACGACCTTGGGCACGCCGCCGAACAACAGCGGGATGTCCGGATAGCTGACCCAATAGGGCGCGGGGATGATGACCTCGTCCCCCGGGTTGATCGTCGCCATCATGGCGTTGAAGATCACCGGCTTGCCGCCGCAGCTGACGTGAATTTGCTCCGGCGTATAGTCCAGACCGTTGTCGCGCTTGAACTTGGCGCAGATCGCTTCCTGCAGTTCCGGAATCCCGTTGATCGCGGTATAGCGGGTCAGGCCGTCGTCCAAGGCTTTCTTCGCCGCTTCGATGATGTGCTTCGGCGTGTCGAAATCCGGCTCGCCGGCGCCGAGCCCGATGACGTCGCGGCCCTGGGCCTTCAGGTCGCGGGCCTTTTGCGTGACGGCGATGGTGGGAGACGGCTGTACGGCGCTCAAGCGGTCGGCGATGAAGGCCATGGCGGATGTCCTTTTTTGTCTGAAATCTGTCTTGGGTTTGCAATCTGTCTTGGGTCTGAACGCGGTCTGTCGGGCGGCTGGCCGCTCCCGCCGGAGACTACGCCCCCCGGCGGTGGCGCACAAGCGGGGCCTTACCCTGCCTGGGCCAGGGCCTGGTCCCGGTCGAAACCACGATGTTGTCGCCGGCATGGGCGATGTTATGCACGGCCCTGATCGCCGGATCGGCGCGGCAGCCGCGGAAACCGGGGGGCCGAAAGTGCAGAGAATCGGACGTCCGGTCAAGTCGACTGCCGGGCGAAACGGCGACAACCGGCGACTGTGGCGAAATCCGGGCAGGAGTGCCCTGAAATCACCTTCAGCAGACCCCAGGGCGACCTAAGTCGCCGCCCTTAATGGCGGGATCAAGCCAACACCCAGGGGCGCCCGGCGCCCATCCGGAGGCCCCCGCATGCCGATCGTCAAGTTCATCAACCGTCACTGGTGGTGCGTGCCCTTGACGTTTGCCCTGTGGCTGGCCCTGGTCGCCGCGGTGGGCGCGCAATCGGCCCGCGCCGATGTGCCGCCGGTCCTGCCGGCCGAGGCCATCGAGCGGGGCGGTTTGTTCCTGCCGGCGCCCGCGGGCGCGGCCGGGGGGATCGTGGCGGCACCGTTGCTCGGCACGGAAATCCAGGTTGACGTTTCCGGGATCACCGCGCGGACGCGGGTGACCCACCGTTTCGTCAATCCCATGCGGTCCTGGGCAGAAGCGATCTATACCCATCCCCTGCCCATGGACAGCGCCGTTGACCGCCTGCGCATGCGGATCGGCGACCGCTTGGTCGAAGGCCGGATCAAGGAACGCGCCCAGGCGCGGCGCGACTACATGGCGGCGAAACGCTCGGGCCACCGGGCCGCGCTGATCGAACAACAACGGCCCAATCTGTTCACCACGGCGGTCGCCAACCTGGCCCCCGGCCAGAGGATCTCCGTGACCATCGAATATCAGGAACGCCTGGATTTCCGGGACGGCCAGTTCACCTTGCGCCTGCCGTTGGTCGCAGGCCCGCGCTACATCCCCGGCGCCAAGCGGCCGGCGGGCCTGGGCTCCGCCGCGGGCGCCGGCGAGGATCCGGGCATGATTCCTGGCGGCGGCACGGCGACGGTGCCCGGCGCCGATGCGATCACCCCGCCGCTGCGCGCCGCGGGCGCCGGTATGGGCAATCCCGTTGTCCTCACGGTCAATTTGGCCGCCGGGTTCGAGACCGGGCGGATCGAAAGCCCGAGCCACGCGATCCGCATCGCCGACAAGGGCGCGGGACGGTCGCTGATCCGCCTGGCCGGAGACGCCGTGCCGGCGGACCGGGATTTCGTCCTGCGCTGGGCGCCGGCCAAGGGGGCCCTGCCCAAGGCCGGGTTTTTCTGGGAAACGGTCGGCGGTGACGACTATGGCCTGTTGGTGGTGATGCCGCCGGTCACCGGTGGCGCCGGGATCGACCTTAAGCCGATCCCGCGCGATGTAACCTTCGTCATCGACATCTCGGGCTCGATGCACGGCCGCTCCCTTGACCAGGCGAAACAGGCACTCGGCCGGGCGCTGGATCGCCTGACCCCCGATGATCGGTTTCGCGTGATCGGGTTCTCCCACGAACTGCGCCTGTTCGCGCCGGGTCCGCTTGCTGCCGATCCGGCGACCCTGGCCCGGGCCAAGGCGTTCATCCAGGGGCTGGAGGCCCAGGGTGGCACCGAGATTGTCCGCGCCATGGCCGTCGCCTTGGACAGCCCGCCACAAGCCGCCGCCGATGGGTCGACGAAGGACACCAGATCCGAGCGCCTGCGCCAGGTTGTGTTGATGACCGACGGCGCCGTCGGCGACGAACTGCGGCTGCTCGACCTGATCGACAAGCGATTGGGCGACCGCCGACTGTTTACCGTCGGCATCGGTTCGGTGCCGAACGGTTATCTGATGTCGCGCGCGGCCCGGGCCGGTCGCGGCAGCCATACCTTTATCCAGGCGGAAACCGAAATCGCCGAACGTATGGCCGAACTGTTCCTCAAGCTCGAACGCCCGGCTTTGACAGACCTGACCCTGGATTGGCCCGGCGCTGGCGGGGAGGCGGCCGAGGTCTGGCCCCGGCCGCTGCCCGATCTATACGCCGGCGAGCCCGTGGTTGCGCTGATCAAGCTGAACGGCGCCGGACCCCGGGTCCGACTTGCCGGGCAACTGGGCGGCCGCCCCTGGCGCCAGGAGGTGGCGATCACCGGCGGGTCGGCCAGCCCCGGCGTCGCGACCCTATGGGGGCGCGAGAAGATCCGCCAATTGATGATCGAAATGCGTCTGGTGGAGAACCGCGAGAAAGTCCGCGCAAGGATCGTTGAAACGGCGCTGGCCCTGAACCTGGTCAGCCAATACACCAGCTTGGTGGCGGTCGAGGCCACACCGGCGCGGCCGGTCGGCGCGGGCCTGGTCAGTGATGAGGTGCCCGTGAACCTGCCCGCCGGCTGGAGCCGTCGGCCCCTAACCGGCGAGGGCGCGTCGCCGACCCTGCCCAAGGCCCCGGCGGCGCCCGGCCCGCAACGCACCCGCCTGGGTCAACCGAACGCCCCCGCCACGGCCGCGACCCGGGACGCCCGGCTTAGGGCACAACCGGCGGTCCTGACCTTTGACCGTGGC
Source organism: Rhodospirillales bacterium (assembly GCA_028282185.1). GTDB lineage: Bacteria > Pseudomonadota > Alphaproteobacteria > Rhodospirillales > Casp-alpha2 > UBA1479. The sequence continues at coordinate 182 of JANQIJ010000411.1, read as the reverse complement.
GACGGTCCGATCGGCCCCCATCTGGCCGCGGCGGTCAGCGGCACGCCGTTGATGGCCATGCCGCAAACGGCGACCCCGGCGCAGGCCTTCATGGCCTTCGGCCTGCTGCTGGTCCTGGCCGCGCTGTCCTTGTTTACGCCGCCCCTGTCCGCCCGGGCGCGGCGGCGGCGGCGCAGCGTAAA
>JANQIJ010000186.1 GCA_028282185.1 Rhodospirillales bacterium | reverse complement strand
CCTGAATTCACATCCTCCCATTTGACCAAGCCGGCCACCAGGAACAACACGGCGCCGGAAATCGCGACGGTCCCCATGCCCATTTCTCCGGATACGGTGGTCCAGCCGGTCAAAACGGTCATGAAGATAACGATGGCGATCCAGTCGGCGGGTTTCATCGGGCCCTCGGCCTCGACCTGTTGGCGCAAGCGCACGACCGCGCGGCGTAAATCGCGGTATTCCGGGCGGAAGGTCCGCATCAGCACGAAGGTGACCAGCGGCAGCTGGACCAGGAACATGGGATAGGCATGGATCATCCAGTCCAGGTAGCTGACCAAATACTTGAAAGTCGCCGGATCGGCCGGGTTATAGAAGAACTCTTTCCAGTAACCGATCATGATCGGGTTCCGCGCGCCGCCCGACGGCGTGCCGATCCCGGCCACGGAACAGCCGTAGGAGATCGAAAACAGGATCACCGCCGCCAGGTTGCGAACCTTCTTGGGGTCATCCGACGTCAAGGTGATCAGGGTGATCCCTACGGGCAGCATCATCGCGGCAATGGTGTGTTCGCCGACGAACGATGCCAAGACGCCGGAGACCACGGAAATCCCGAAGCAAATCCAGACGGTCTTGAACCCCGTGACGCGAACGATCAATAGGGCAATCCGTTTATCGAGTTTCTGTTTCACCACGGCGACCGCCAGCATCAACGAACCCATGATGAACAAGACGGAATCGCTCATCAGGCTCTGCGCCACATCGGTCGATTCAAGCCCCATGAGGACGACCTGGCCGATGACGATCATCAAAGCCACGGTCGGCAGCGGCACCGGTTCGGTGACAAAAAGGATGATCGCCGTCACGGTCATCGCCAGGACGATCAGTCCTTCGCGCGACAATCCCTCTGGCTGCGGCAGGTTCAACACCAGGGCACAGGCGGCAAGCGCAATGAAGAACCAGCGCTTCTCCCAAAAGAAGTACAGCCGCATTTTGGAGGTGACGCTGTAAACCCGTCGGATCGGCACACCGCCGGTGCGCAGGGACCTGCTAATCTTCCGTATGGTCCGTCCGGGGGTTTCCATGGATTGTTCCTGATCCGATGACGTCGTTCCCGGATTGAATGTCCAGGGTTCAACAGTCCCACTGTGTATATCCCCACGGGATGGAGCCTGGCAAGGATTCTCTTGTAAATTCCGAAAGTTAGGAGCGTTTTTAATGTCGCCCAGGCGACACTGAGTGGCAACTTCCGACGAATACACACCGTTGAAGGTGGCCATTCAGGAGGAACGACGAGGCGCCGTTTTGCCCGCATCCCACTCACATCGTAGGGTTTTACCTACGCGGCCGCGTCGCGCAGCGCCTGAATCGTCGTCCGATAGTCACTGCCTTTGAAGACGGCGCTGCCCGCGACCAGCACGTCCGCGCCTGCGTCGACCACCGACTTGATGGTCCCGCTGTTGACGCCGCCATCGACCTCAAGGTCGATCACACGGTCGCCGATCATCTCCCGGATGCGGGCGATCTTTGGCAACTGCGAGGTCAGGAAACTCTGCCCGCCGAAACCGGGATTGACCGACATCACCAAGATCAGATCGATCCCATCCAAAACGTACTCGAGAACGCTTTCGGGCGTCGCCGGATTGAGCGAAACGCCCGCTTTCTTGCCGAGGTTACGAATTGCCTGTACGGACCGGTCGAGGTGCTTGTCCGCTTCCGCGTGGACGGTAATGATATCGGCACCGGCCTCGGCATACTCCTTGAGAAAGGGTTGCGCCGGGTCGATCATTAAATGCACATCAAGCGGCTTTTGCGTATGCGGCCGAATGGCCTTGATCACCCCTGGCCCGATCGTCAGGTTGGGCACGAAATGTCCGTCCATGACATCGACATGAACATAGTCGCAGCCAGCCGCGTCGATCGCCCGCACTTCCTCGCCCAACCGGGCGAAATCCGCCGACAGGATCGACGGCGAAATCTTGATGTCTTGTCCCATGCGGCCCCTCCGGCCGAGCCGGGTTCGATCGCCCGGTTCAGGCGGCCTTGCCCTCGGCCTCTCCCTGATAGGTACCGGCCGCCGCAGCGCTGTTCTGGCGGGCCCGCTCAAGCAGTGCGGCCTGCGCCGCCGGCACGTTCTGGGCATCGCCCAGCCAGGCTTTCAACGCGCTTTGCTGCAAGGCACGACCATAAGAGTAGCTGAGCGCCCAGGGCAGCGGCCCTTGTTCGGCGTTCATCGTGTTGAGATTGCGGGTCGCCTCCTCTTCCGATTGGCCGCCGGACAGGAACATGACCCCTGGGACGGCGGCGGGCACGCAGCGCTTGAGCACCCGGACCGTGGCCGCGGCGATCTCCCGGGTCGATGCCTGGTCGGGGCAATCGCTGCCGGAAATCACCATGTTGGGCTTAAGGATCGTGCCCTCCAGCTGGACGTCCTGCTGGTAAAGTTCGTGGTACACGGCTTCCAGGGTCTTGGTTGTCACCCATTCGCAGACGCCGATGTCGTGGCTGCCGTCCATCAGCACTTCCGGCTCGACAATGGGGACCAGGCCGCCTTCCTGACAAATCTTGGCATAACGCGCAAGCGCGTGGGCGTTGACGTGGATGCAATAGGTCGAGGGCATATGGTCACCGATGGTGATTACCGCCCGCCATTTGGCGAACGTGGCGCCCAGCTCGACATATTCGGCGACCCGGTCGCGCAGCCCGTCCAGGCCCTCGGTGATCTTTTCGTTCTCGCTACCGGCAAGCGGCTTGGCACCGGTATCGACCTTGATGCCGGGCAGAATGTTCTCGGCCCGCAGCAGGTCGACCAGGGTCGTGCCATCGTCCGATTTCTGGCGGATCGTTTCGTCATAAAGGATGGCGCCCGAAATGTATTTACCGACACCCGAAGCGCGGAACAACAACTCGCGATAGTCGCGTCGGTTGGTTTCGGTCGATTCGACGTTGATCGAGTCAAAGCGTTTCTTGATGGTGCCGGTGCTTTCGTCGGCGGCCAAAAGCCCCCGATTGTTGGCGACCATCTCCTGGGCCGTCTGGGCCAATGCGTCTAGGTTCATCTGTCTCTCCCTGCACTTTTGATGTTCATCTCATCCAGCGCCCGCGCCCGCCGGGTCAAGCAAGCGTGCCTTTGACCGCATCGGCCACGGCTTCGGCGGTGATTCCGAAGTGTTCATATAGGTCGCCGGCCGGCGCCGAGGCGCCAAAACCTGACATGCCGACGAACGCGCCGTCGGCGCCGATATAGCGATCCCAGCCCTGGCGCACCGCTGCCTCTACGGCGACC
>JANQIJ010000328.1 GCA_028282185.1 Rhodospirillales bacterium | reverse complement strand
CGCGCCGACAAGGTTTCGGCCAGGGCCGGCAGGGTTTCCTTGAGGTCCGCCAGGACAGCGATCTCGCAACCGTAGTTCTTGGCGATGTCCCAGTCATTGAGCCCGACCTGAACGATGGCCATGCCGTCGGGCAGGGGGTCGATCGGGCTGTCGACGGACATGCGCAGCGGGTCGGCGCCCAGCGCGATCATCAGGTCATAAGGCTCAAGCGTGTCGCGGGCGGCCTTCTGCGTGCGCATGATCGCCCCCATGAAACAGGGGTGTTCCGACAGGAACTGGGCGCCGTAGGGCGCGGTCTGTTGGTAGACCGGCGCGCCCAGCACGTCGGCGAAGCCGGCACCCTCGGCCAGCGCATCGCATTTGACCATTTCGTCACCGACGACGACCACGGGATTGGCGGCCGTCAAGATGCGATCGGCCAGGCGGTCGAGGATGTCCTGTGCCGGGCGGGTGCGGGTTTCGATGCGGCTGGCGGAACCCAAGTCGATCCCCGCCTCGGCATTCAGAATGTCGCCCGGCAACGATAGGAACACCGGTCCCCAGGGCGGTGTGGTCGCCACCTTTGCCGCGCGGCGGACGATCCGCGGCAGATCCTCCAGGCGGGTGACTTCGACCGCCCATTTGACCAGCGGTCGGGCCATCGATACCAAGTCGTCGAACAACACCGGTTCGGTCAGGCCGTGGCCCTGTTCCTGTTGCCCCGCGGTCAGAATCATCGGCGTGTTGGTGAACTTGGCGTTGAACAGCGACCCCATGGCGTTGCCCAGCCCGGGTGCCACATGGACGTTGCAGCTGACCAACCGGCCCGAGGCGCGGGAGAAACCGTCGGCCATGGCGACGGCCAGGGATTCCTGAAGGCCCAGAACGTAAGTCAGGTCCGGGTGGTCGGCCAGCGCATGCATGATCGGCAGTTCCGTGGTCCCCGGGTTGCCGAACAGATGAGTCACCCCTTCGTCCTTCAGAAGGGCCAGGAAGGCCGAGCGGCCCCACATCTTGTTGGTCGTGGTGTTATCGGCGGTCATTGATGGGCGTTCTCGGGTCCGTTTCATTTGGACGCAGGGTAGCGGGCCGGCTGGCCGGGTCAATCAAGATTAAGCCGACGATCTTAAGCCGGCGGCGGGGTCTCTTTGAGCAGCGCGTCGATCAGGTGTTCGGCCTCTTCCTGGTTAAAGCCGCCGAAGCGCTGAAACCGAATTTTGCCGGACCTGTCGATGATCGCCATTTCCGGGGTGCCGCGGGTGCCGTAGCGCTGCATGGTTTCCGGCACATGGCTGTTCGGGCCGTGTCGGTCGATGCCGACAAGATGGTGGATCTTTTTCTTTTTGAGAAATTTCCGGAGCCGTTCGGGGCTTTGGTGCTCATGGCCTTCGAACACCGTGTGGATCGACAGGACCACCAGGTCACCCGATTTCAGTTCGTCGGCGTAAAGATCTTCCCAATACTTCAAAAGGGGGATGGAAAACCCGATGCACCCCGGGCACCACAGTTGGAAGAAATCGACCACCACGACCTTGCCCCTGAGATCCTTGAGGGTTACCGGGTCGCCGTTGATCCATTCGTCGATGTCGAGCGCCGGCGCGGGTTTGCCCAGGTTCTTGTCGACCCGGGGCGGCGACCCTTCAGCGGCGGCGGGCGTGACGGCCCAGAGCAGGGTCAGCAGCAAGGCGAAGGCGATGGTTCGCATGATCGGTCTCCCAATGGGTTTTACGATCTTAGTCCGGGGGTCGGAAAATCGCAGGTCACGATGGCGTCAACGCGGTTTGCTTGCCCCGCCGGCCAACGCCCCGTTAACCATGCATGGCATTTCCCATGGACAACGACGGCGCCGCCGCCCAAATTAGGCAGATGTCTGAAACGAAACGTATTTTGATCGGCATCACCGGTGCTTCCGGGGCGGTTTTCGGCCTGCGGTTGCTGGAAATGCTGGATGCCGCGGCGGACGTCGAAACCCATCTGGTGATCTCCAAGGCCGGGCGCCTGACCTTGTCGGCGGAACTGGACCGCGACGCGGCGGCGCTGGAAGCCCTTGCCGACGTCGTTCATTTGGCGGGTAACGTCGGCGCGCCCGTGTCGTCGGGCTCGTTCCGCCTGGACGCCATGATCGTCGCCCCCTGTTCGGTCAAGACCGCGTCGAACGTCGCCTACGGCAATACGGGGGACCTGATCACCCGTGCCGCCGACGTGATGTTGAAGGAACGCCGCACCCTGGTCCTGGCGGTTCGCGAAACGCCCTTGCACGCCGGACATCTGGAAACACTGACCAAGCTGGCCGGCCTGGGCGCCGTCATCTTCCCGCCGGTTCCCGCGTTCTACCAAAAGCCCCAGGCGATCCAGGAGATCGTCGATCACACCTGCATGCGTCTGCTGGACCAGGCCGGGGTGCACCTTGACGCCGCGCCCCGCTGGGGCGAAGCCGGCGGCGTCAAAGCCATCGGCGACGGTTGAGTGGGCGGGCGGGCGCTTGCCCGACCGTTCGGCGCTGGCTGTTCCGCGCCGTTGCGATCCTTGTGCGATGCCGCCGGGCGGCGCCCTGTTTCTCAGAATTTGTGGAGCCCCTTGGCCACGGCATAGGTATTGGCATAGGCGGCGACGCTGAGCTCGATCGGCCCGGCATAACCGCCGCCGATCGCCATGGACAGGGGGATGCCGCGCGAATGGCATTCCGAGAGCACCAGGCGGTCGCGGCGCATGAGGCCGTCGTGGCTTAAGCTGAGGCGGCCCAGGCGGTCCTGCTTCAGGGGGTCGACGCCCGATTGGTAGAGCACCAAGTCGGGTTTGAATTCGAACACGGCGGGCAAATGCTCGGCCAGGGTCTTGAGGTAGGTCGTATCCTCCATCCCTTCGTCCAGTTCCACGTCCAGGTCGGATGACACCCGGCGTGACGGGAAGTTGCCTTCGCCCTGCATGGAGAATACGAAGACGTCGGGATGGGGCGTCAGGATCGCCGAATTGCCGTCGCCCTGATGGACGTCCAGGTCGACGATCGCGATGCGCTGAACCCAGCCCTCGGCCAGAGCTTTCAGCGCGGCGATGGCAAAATCGTTGTACAGGCAAAAACCGGCGCCGAAATCGCGATGCGCGTGGTGGGTGCCGCCGGCCAGCTGGCCCGAAATGCCTTGTTCGAGTGCGGCTTCCAGGGCTTTTACCGCGCCGCCCATGGTGGCTTCGGCGCGTTCGGCCAGGACCGGCGACCAGGGCAGGCCCAACCGGCGCTGTTCCGCCGCGTCCAGATCGCCGGCCCGGACCCGGGCGACGTAGTCCGCGTCATGGACGCGGAGAAGGTCCGCGTCATCGACCGGCGGCGACGGCAGGATCTGCTCGGCTTTCAGGATGCCGTCCTTGATCAGCTTCTCCCGCAGCAGGACGTATTTTCGGCCAGGGAAATTATGGCCCCTTGGCAGGGGAAAGACGAAACGGTCCGAGGAATAGAAGCGCATCGCCCCAATCTGCCCGCTTCGCACCGGAATTCAAGGCCCGAAAAGCAAAAAGGCCGCCCCCGGTTTCAGGAGCGGCCTGCCGCCACCTTTGAGCGGACGGCGGGATGGTTACTTGATCTTTTCTTCCAGGTCAACGGCCATGTGCAAGGCCGTGGTCGCGTCCACCTTGGCCGCGGCGGACGTCTGCAGCGCGGTATTGACCTTTTCTTCCAGGGCGTGGAGTTTCATTTCCATGTCCTGGGTGGCGCAGGCCCCCAGGCCGGCGACCATGGCGAAAGCGGCAAGAGTCTTGATCATGGGACGGCGCATTGTTTTGCCTCCTCTGTGCGTTGGTTGAATTGTAACGATGAAGGGATCACCCCCGGTGGAAAACGGCTTGCCGAACGGCGTTCGGACGAAGCGGACGACAGGATGCAAAGTCGGGGTGAGTCTTTTGTTAAAGGGCGGTGGCAGAACGATGAAGCTTGCAGCGCGAATAACATTTCGGCATTTTTAGAAATATCAAAATAACAGGTGGTCGGGAGGTTGTTGCGATGCCGAATCCGGGCGCGCTGTCGGGCATTAGAATTTTGGATATGAGCCGGGTGCTCGCCGGGCCGTCCTGCACGCAGCTGCTGGGCGACCTTGGGGCGGACGTGATCAAGGTCGAACGCCCCGGTGTCGGCGATGAGACCCGGACTTGGGGGCCGCCCTATGTCAAGGACGCGGCCGGCAACGAAACGACCGAGGCCGGGTATTACCTGTCAGCCAACCGAAACAAGCGATCGGTCACCATCGACGTGGCCAAGCCGGAAGGGGGGCGGCTGATCAAGCGGCTGCTTGCCGAATGTGACGTGATGATCGAGAACTTCAAGGTCGGCGGTCTGGCGAAATACGGCCTTGGCTACGCCGACCTGAAGGACGAATTCCCGGGCCTCGTCTATTGCTCGATCACCGGTTTCGGCCAGACCGGACCCTACGCCAACCGGCCCGGTTACGACATGATGGCCCAGGGCATGGGCGGTCTGATCTCGATGACCGGCGAACCGGACCGGGCCCCGGTCAAGGTGCCCATCGCGATCAACGACGTGATGACGGGAATGTATGCCTCGGTCGGCATCCTGGCGGCGCTGCGCCATCGCGACGCCACCGGCCAGGGGCAATACATCGACTTAGGATTGTTGGACGTTCAGGTCGGCTGGCTGTACAACCAGGGGCTCAACTACCTGACCGGCGGCACGGTGCCCGGGCGCCTGGGCACTGCCCACCCGAACAGCGTGCCCTATCAGGCTTTTGAAACGGCGGACGGTTTCATCATCCTGGCGGCCAATAACGACGCCCAGTTCGAACGGTTTTGCGAACTGGCGGGACGGGAGGATCTGTTGGCCGATCCTCGTTTCAAGACCAACCCTGATCGGGTGCGCAACCGAGAGGCCTGTGCCGAAGCGGTCGGTGCGGTCATCGAGCAACAGTCGTCGCGCTACTGGATCGAGGAGTTGGAAAAGGTCTCCGTCTCCTGCTGTCCCGTCTATGACATGGCGGATGTCTTCGCCGATCCGGGTGTCCGGGCTCGCGACATGCAGATCACCATGCCCTATGCACCCGCTGGCAGCGGCACGGTCGACCTGATCGCCAGCCCCTTGAAGATGTCGGCGACGCCGCCCGATTACCACCGGCCGCCGCCGACCTTGGGCCAGCATACGGACGAGGTGCTTGAGGAAATTCTCGGCCTTGACCCCGCGGAACGGGAAAAGCTGCGCGCTGATGGGCTGATATAGTCGGGCGGGTTCAATCGGGAGACTTCGGGGAACGAGCGGAAAACATGAGCCATACAGTCACTTTTGCCGGGTCCGGCGATGCCTTCGGCGCCGGCGGGCGATTTCAGACCTGTTTCGTCGTCGATGGGCCGAGCAAGAAGATCTGCATCGATTTCGGCGCGTCCTCGTTGATCGCCTTGACCCAGGTGGGGATCGAACATCGCGACATCGATGCGGTGGTCTTGACGCATATTCATGGCGACCATTGCGGCGGCCTGCCGTTCATGCTGATGGATGCCATGCTGGGTGCCAAGCGGGAAAAGCCGCTGACCATCGCCGGTCCCCGCGACACCAAGCGCCGGGTTGAAGAGTATTGCGAAGTGCTGATGCCGGGCATGCATGTGATGACGCCCAAGTTCGAATTGAACTGGGTCGAAATGGAGGTGATGCGGGAACACGACGTGATCGACGGCGTCACCTGTACGCCCTATCCGGCGCTGCATACGGGCGAGACCAACCCGACCAGCGTGCGGGTCAACGTGGAGGGTAAGATCGTCAGTTACACCGGCGACAGCGCCTGGACCAAGCACATGCCCAAGGTCGCCGGCCAGGCCGATCTGTTCATCTGCGAATGCTACTTCTATGCCAAGCCGATCCGTTTCCACATGAACTATCCGGACGTGCGCGCGCACTGGGATGAATTCGGCGCCAAGCGCATTATCCTCACCCATATGAGCCGGGAAATGCTGCCGCACGCCGATGAGATCCCGGAAGAAACGGCGCACGACGGATTGGTGATCGAGATATAGCGGCGGGGTGACGGCGCTTGAAAACGCAGCGATCTAGCGGCGTTCCAGGCGTTCCATTTCATGCAGAAGCCAAACGTCCGTTCCCCGGGCGCTGGACAGCTGAACGCCCACCGGCAGGCCCGTCGCCGGGTCGTCGCCGACCGTCCAGGCCGTGGTCGGCAGGCCCAGGACCGACCAGATCGCCTGTAGGCGGTTGGGGCCTGTGTGATCCGCCGACCAGGGCGGGGCGACGTCTTCGATCGCGTCGCTGAGGACCAGGTCGCCCGGCCGAATGGCATTGTCCGCGGCTTGGCGCAGGGCCGCCAGGCGTCGATCCATTTCGCCGATTTCGGCGTCCGAAAACGCCCGGCCTTTCTGCATTAAGGCACGTGCCGTTGGGCTGAGCGAATCGGCATCATTGTCCATGTTGCCGCCGTGGTGGCACGCCAAGCCCGCGGTCACCAAGTCTTTGGCCAATGGGTCGGTTTCATTGCGCATTGCGCCCAAGTCCGGCGCTTCGACAAGCGCGTAGCCGGCGCGCTCGATCCGCGCCCGGGCCCTGTCCATGGCCGCCCGCGAAGCATTCGAGAGGCGCAGGTCCGACGGCGCCGAGACGACGAGGCAGCGGCCGGGCGTTTGCGCCGGCGTGTCGGCGGTATCGGCCAGAACCTGGAAGGCCTGACAGAGCAGCCGCCAATCGGCGGCGAACAGGCCCAGATGGTCGAGCCCCGGGGCCAGCGGCATCACGCCTTCGAGGTTAATCGCGCCGTAACTTGGTTTGAAACCGGGGACGCCGCAGTAAAGCGCCGGGCGGATGACCGAGCCGATGGTTTGCGAGCCGACGGCCAGGGGCACCATCCCCGCGGCCACGGCGGCGGCCGGGCCGCTCGACGATCCGCCGGGGGTCCGTTCGGGGTCGCGTGGGTTGCGCGTCGGCCCGGCGGCGGCGATCGCGTATTCCGT
>JANQIJ010000325.1 GCA_028282185.1 Rhodospirillales bacterium | reverse complement strand
GGCTAGGCCGGCGCCAAGGCCGGCGGCGATCAATCCCACGGCCAGGGCGCGGGCAGTCATGCGTCTGACGGCGTACACCGGCAGCTCCTCAATTGCGCTTCCAGAAGCGGGCGCGGTTGATCTCGCCGCGCAGGTTGCGACTGACGTTCATCAGCGCCAGTTCTTCAGCCTTTTCGGCATCGATCCCGCCGGTCAACAGTTCGGCGGTGTCGATGAACGAGGAGCCGTCGGGCAGGGAAAGGTCTTGGCCCGGGAACGCCTTTTTGAACACCTCCAGGTTGATCCGGGCGCGGGCCACATCGCCGCCGCGGATATAGTTGACGATGCCAAGCGCATAGGCCTGCATGCGTTCTTCCTGGGCCAGTTGGCTGGCTTCCGGGCCGAGATCGGATTCGCATTGTTCCAAGAGGTGCGCACTGCCCAGGTAACCGGCGGCATTGGCCCGCTTGCGGGCACTTTCCGCCTGTTCGACGGCGTCATCGACGCAGGATCGGTAGTCCTGCATCGCGGACATTTCCTTGAAGCGGGCTTCGCGGAAGCCGATTCCCTCGGCGCCGCCGCCGGTGTTTGTCACGCAAGCGCCGAGCGCCAGGCAGCAAATCACCAGGGCACCGCAACGCCCGGCGTAACGCCGGGTTTTCGCGGACGGAAAATGGGGGATCATGGGGCAACTCCTTCGTCTCGAATAGGTTCTGACGAAGGCTATGGAAGACCCAGGCCGGCTTTTCCCGCGTGGCGCCGGGAATGCCGGCCGCGGCGGTTAAATCACGGCTATTGCACGGGCAAGCGGTGATCGATCGCCTTGACGGTGACGCCGGCGGCGTTCAGGCGGGCGGCGATATCGGCGGCCCGCTGGCCGGCCCGTCCGGGCAGGCCCAGCCCGCCCAACGCCGGAAACCAGGGCTGCGGCCCGGCGATCGGCCGGCGCGAGGCGAGCACGACCAGGCGATAGACGACCGATTGTTCGGTCCCCTGCTTCCCCGCCGCCGGCCGCCAGGTCAGCGCGCCCGGTCGCGGGTCAAGGAAGACCACGCGGTCAGGCCGGGCGACCTTCGTCTTGTCCCCGCGCCACCGCAGCCCCCGCCCGCTCAGGAACACCCCGTCGGGTCCCACGGCGCGGAACGCCGGGGTGCCGGCCGCGCCGTCGACCGCCAGGCGGATTTCCGCCGGGTCCGGGCGGATCGCGTTCAACAGCACCTCCGCCATCCGGGCGCGGGGGTCGTCCGATTGGCGGAGCGCCCGATGCAAATCGGCGACCCGGCCGCGTTCGTACATCGCCGCCCATTCGCGCACCGGGCCGGTCATCGTCGCCGCGGCGGCCAGGCCGCTCAACAAGATCAGGCCGGCGAACAGCCAAAGCCAGCCTCGCTCGATCCGGAAGGCGGCCTTTGCCACGACTTCGCCGTCGATTTCCGGGAACAGGTCCGGTTCGTCGATGGCATGGTCGGGGAGTGTCTTCGGGGGTGCCTCCAATCGGCAGATAGCCAGCGCCGTATCGACGTCCGCCACCGCCTGCAGTGTCATGCCATCGGGCGCCAACGCCGCGGTCGCGTTGGCCTGCGGGATGATCAGGGTCGCGCCTGCGATCTCCGGCAACGCCGCAAGTTCGGCCAGTTTCTCGGCCAGATGATCGATGCCCAGCACATTGAGGTCGCGGTCGACCTCGCCGCTGACGACAAAGGCCGGCGCCGTGGCGTCATCCGCCGCCGCCAGGCCGGAACCCGCCGCCGCCGCATGAGCCAGATACAGGCCCAGTTGCCAACTGTACCCCTCATCCACACTGGCCGACAGGTCGACCCGATAGGCGCCATGGCCGAACCGGCGTTGGATCACGCCGGTGGGGTCGCGGACGAAGGCGTCATAGGCCGGGGATATGGGCAGCGACACGGCCTTGCCGGCCAGGCAAACGACGGAGGACACGTCGGGATCTTCTGGCGTGATCCGTTGAACATGCACAGGCCCCCGGGTGGTCGCGACGAAGATGCGAACCGGGCCGGCGCGGGCGGGGTCGTTCATGAGGTGGTCTGCCTAGATCAAATGGACTTCCGCGTTGATGTTCTGGAAAGCCTGAACCACCGCCGACGACTTGTCGAGCAGAAGCTGCGCCCGGCCGCCCTGGAACGGCGGCAGGTCCAGCCGCGTCGCACCGGCGGCGTCCAGCGTCGCGATCAAGGCCGTCGGCGCCCGCGTGGTGTCGTCCAACTGAACGATCAGATAGACCTGATCCGCGTCGGCCCTGGACCCCCGCAAAGTCAGCCGAGCACCGGCGATCTGGCGATGTTCCAGGGCGCCGGAACTGGCGGCGGCGACCTTCGGAAAATGGACTGTGGCCAGGTTGCCCAAAAGCCGCCGGTAGTCGGCCAAAAGCGCCGCGTCGTCGGCCAGGGCCCGACCGACGGCCGGATCGGCCGCCCCCGTGGCATGACCGTAAAGTCGGGCGAACGGCAGGCGGCCGACGTTTTCCCCCTTACCCCGGGTGGGGTCCACCGTGGTCGCGTCGGGCGGCCGCCGACGCAACGCCGCGGTTTCCGCCGCGGCGTCCAGGGCGGCCTCGATCAATCGGCCTTCAGGCGCGGTCAACGGCACGCCGCCGCCGGGTTTGGGATCAGGCATAAGGGGCTCCGTAGATCGCGCGGAAAGTCTCGGCGAAGGCGTTCCGGTCGGCGGCGAACAAGGCGGTCCAATCCGTTCCGTCGCTGTCCAGGGCGGCGAAGTCCTGGGCCTCCTTGCGGATCACCGCAAGCGGTCGACCGGCCCGGGCGAAACCGTCGATCACCGGGGGCGCGGTCAGGTCGGCCGGACGGAAGCCCCGACGGGCCAGGCCCTTGAGCGCCGTCCGTGCGCGCCGGCCCAAGTCGGCCAAAGTTCCGGCCTCGGCCGCCAGGTCGTCGAGAAATCGATCAAGCGCCCGCCGCGCCGCCAGGGACACGATCTCGGCCCCGTCGGGCGCGTCATCCAGTGGCCGGCCGCTGGGCGCATCCTCGATCACAGACGCGTCGGTGTCGTCGGCGAAATCGCCCAGCGCCAGGTCCGGTTCCAGCAACAGCGCCAGGTCCGCGGCCTCGGGACGCCGGACTTCGGCCAGGACGCGGAGGCTGGCCAGCAGGACCCGGTCGATATGATCGGCGCGGGCACGGATGGTTTCAAACAGAGCTTGGTAGTCTTCGGTGTCGCTCAACATTGTGTCGATCGCCGCGTCCAAATCGGCGCCCGCGGCACCCCGGCGCAGAGCCTGGGTGATCTTCGCCTGGCCCCGGCCGAAGCGGGCGTTGCGCAGGATGGACAAGGGAAATCGCCGGCCGGTCCCGGAAGCCAGGCAAAGGTCCGCAAGGTCATCCCGTTCCGGTCCGTTGAGAAACTTGATGGCATCGACCGGCGGCGCGTCGAGCGGCGCCAAAAGATCGCCCGCCGCATCCTCGGCCGCGGCGAGCAGGGTTTCGTCCTCGGCCGGATCGACCTCGCCGGCCGCCCGATCAATCCCGATCGGTCTTGCTTCGGCGACCGCCCGTTGACCCCTGGCCGCGTCGAGAAGATGGACCAACCGCAGGGCGGTCCGAAACACGCCGGTAAAGGTCTTGCTGTCGATCTGATCTTCGCTTTCGCCATCGGCGAGCTGGTCACCCGGGCCGGCGCCGCCCGCCGCCGCCCGCCAATAAGCCAAGACCGCGTCGTCATCCACCGCCTGGGCGCGGAGCATCCCATCGGCCCGCGACGCGATGAATTCCAGGAACGCCCGATGACGGCGCTGCGCCTGGACCGCCGGAAGATGGTCCTTGAGATAGGCATAGAGCGCCCGGCTCAAGGCGTTGGCCGCCGCACCCGCCTGCTTTCCGGTGACACGGTCCGCGCGCGCCTTGGCATCCATGAGCGAACCCAGGACATCGTCCACCGGACGATAGCCCAGGGTCGTGATCAACAACTCCAATAGCGCCGCCAGCACCGGCATGCGGGCGTAGCTGACCTGGAAGACGCCGTCCGCCGTGTGGACGGCGACGGTCTCGGGGCCAGCGTCGGCGCCCCCATCGGCGGCCTGGAAGCGCGCCCTGAAGGCAGCGGCCGTGGCCCGATCGAGGCTCCAGAAGAAACTTTCGTAACGCCCGTCCGCCTGGGCCCGGCCGGCGGCCAGGACAAGATGTACCAGTTCCAACAGGGGTTTCGCGTAGGTGCGGCAGACGATCATCCGGGCCAGCGCCCGACAGGCGGCTGTGGCGTATCTCGGTGATCCGTCCGGCGCGCGCGCATCCTCGACCAGGGCCAGGGCCTGGCGCAATTCCTCGGACTTGCCCGCTTCGAGAATCAGGTTTTCCGCCGATGTGTCCATGCCCTAAAAGGCCCCCCGGTACAGCGCCTGACGGTATTGCCGTTGTTT
>JANQIJ010000312.1 GCA_028282185.1 Rhodospirillales bacterium | reverse complement strand
GATGCAGCCGGCCGCCTTCCGCGCCTTGGCAACGCCGGCCGAGTTCCGCACCTGGGCGATGGCGACCGAAACCGTCGCCGCGCGTCTGACCCGCCGGGTCATCGACCGGGGTTGGAGCGGGGCCGGCGACGGCGGGCACGCCTTTCTGCCGGCAATCGACGATGCCGCCTTGCTGGACCGCCTGATGGCCGAAGACGGCGTGGCCTTCGCCGCGCGGCCGGAATGGGCCGACGAACCCAAGGAAACAACCTCCCTGTCCCGGCGCCGGGACGACCCGCTGATCCAGGCCCTGATCGACCAGGGCGGCGCCTGCCTGCTTACCCGTTTCGCGGCACGGCTCAAGGACTTGGCGCGCCTGCCGGCGGATCTGCACCAACGACGCCCTGGGCTCGATGGCCCGACCGCGCCGGTCACCACCGCCCGCGGAAACAACGGGCGCGGCCTGGCGCAAGTCGAAGCCGCGCGCGGCCGCCTGGTCCACGGCGTCCGGCTCACGCAAGGCCGCGTCACCGATTACCGCATCCTTGCGCCGACGGAATGGAACTTTCATCCTGGGGGTGCTGCGGCGCGGAGCCTCGCGGCCCTGACGCCCGCCGGAGGAGACATGACGGACCAAGCCCATTTGATGATCGGCCTGATCGATCCCTGCGTGGCCTATGACCTGAGGGTACACTGATGCACGAAATGGCGATTTGCGAGAGCATCGTTCAGGTCTTGGAGAAAGAGGCCCAAACACAGAACTTCCAACAGGTGAAAACCGTCTGGTTGGAGATCGGCCCCTTGGCCGGCGTCGAACTGGAGGCCCTCAGGTTCAGTTTCGACGCGGTGACCCGGGGCACCCTGGCCGATCAAGCGAAGCTTGAAATCGTCGAAACCGAGGGCACGGCCTGGTGCTTGACCTGCGCCAAGTCGGTCGCCGTCCAGCAACGCTATGATCCTTGTCCCGAATGCGGCAGCTATCAGCTGCAGGTCACGGGCGGCGAGGAAATGCGAATCAAGGAATTGGAGGTCAACTGATGTGCACCGTTTGCGGATGCGGCGAAGGCCAGATCAAGATCGAGGGCAAAGCGACCCACGACCATCGCGATCATGATCACGACCACCACCACGGCCACAGCCATGAATACCATCATCACGATCACGAGCACCCTCACAATCATGGCCATGACCATATCCATTCAACGGTCCGGATCCAGGATTACGGCCAGGGGCCGGCCGGCGCCCATACGCCGGGTCTGAGCCAGGCCCGCATGGTTCAGATCGAACAGGACATCCTGGGCAAGAACGACGAATACGCCGCCGCCAACCGCCGGTTCTTCAACGACCGCGGCATCCTGGCGCTGAATCTCGTGTCCAGCCCCGGCTCGGGCAAGACGACGCTGTTGGTGGAAACCATCAAGGCCTTGAAAGACACGCTGGAGATCAGCGTCATCGAAGGCGACCAGCAGACCGCCAACGACGCCGAGCGTATTCGCGAGACCGAGGTTCCGGCGATCCAGGTCAACACCGGCAAGGGCTGCCACCTGGACGGACACATGGTCGGCCACGCGCTCGACACCCTGAACCCGCCGGCGGGCAGCCTTTTGTTCATCGAAAACGTCGGCAATCTGGTCTGCCCCGCCGCCTTCGATCTGGGCGAGGCCCATAAGGTCGCCATTCTGTCGGTCACGGAAGGCGAGGACAAGCCGGTCAAGTACCCGGACATGTTCCATGCCGCGGACGTGATGGTGCTCTCCAAGGTCGACCTGTTGCCGCATCTCAATTTCGACGTCGAACGCTGCGTCGACTACGCCCTTCGGGTCAATCCGGGGATCAAGATGCTGCAGCTCTCCGCCACCACGGGGGAAGGCATGGATGCCTGGCTGGGCTGGATCAAGACGACCCGGCAACTGGCCCTGACCGGCCATCCGCCGGCCGCCGCCGAATAACGAGAACGAGAGGGAAGGTTCCGCCATGTGTCTGGCCATGCCCGCCGAGGTCGTCGCCCTGAACACCGTCGCCGATCAAGCGACCATATCGCTCGGCGGTGTGAAGAAAGAGATCTCCACCGCCCTGTTGGACGCAGTCGAGGTCGGCGACTATGTCCTGATCCACGTTGGCTACGCCCTGCATCGGGTCAGCCCGGAAGAGGCCCAGCGGACCCTGGATCTGATGGCCGAGGCCGGCCTCCTGGCCGAGGAGCTGGAGGAGATGACGGCATGAAATTCGTCGATGAATATCGCCGCCCGGACCTGGCCCGGGGACTGGCCGAAACCATCCGGCAAGAAGCCGATCCCGGCCGGGTCTATCACATCATGGAGTTCTGCGGCGGCCATACCCATGCCATCTTCCGCTACGGCGTTCAGGACCTGATGCCGGAAAACGTCAAGTTCGTGCATGGCCCCGGCTGTCCGGTCTGCGTCCTGCCCATCGGGCGCATCGACGGCGCCATGGAACTGGCGGAACGGCATGACGCGATCCTCTGCACCTATGGCGTCCTGGGTCGAATAGACCATGCGGATGTCGGCGCCGTCGGCCTTGGCGGCCAACAGCGAGCGCCGTTTGGAGGCCGGCACCCGCATCATGTCGCC
>JANQIJ010000260.1 GCA_028282185.1 Rhodospirillales bacterium | reverse complement strand
CGAGCGGCCAAAACCTGGGATGCCGAAATGAGGACCGATTTCTTCCCGCGTGCCTTACGCCGTCTCTTGGCGCGACCTATGCCGGTTGCGGCCGTGGCCGCGGCGCTGGTGTTGGCGCTGCCCGGCGCCGAGACCGGCGCCGAGACCGGTGCCGAGACCGGTGCCGGACAGACCGGCCTGATTGGCCACCGCGCGGTTTATGAGATCAAGCTCTTGCAAAGCCGCGACAGCGTCGGCCCAACCGAGGCCCGCGGTCTGATGGCCTATGAGTTCTCGGATTCCTGCGAACGTTGGATCACCGACAACCGGATCGTCCTGGACATGGTCTACGGTCAGGAAACGCCGGCGCGGATCGATTGGTCGTTCACCAGTTGGGAAACCAAGGACGGCCGGGGGTATGGCTACAATCTGGTGCATCGCCGAAATGACCGGGTCGAGGAGGAGCTGAAAGGATCGGCCCGAATGGGAGCCGGCGGCGGCACCGCGGAATTCGCTGGCGATCCACCGACCGTGTTGCCCCTGCCGGGCGGCACCATGTTCCCCGCGGCACATTTGCAGGCCAGCCTGAGTGCCGCGCACGCGGGGCGCAAGACCTTCTACCGACCGTTGTTCGATGGCGGCAGCCTGGACAATCCCTACGACATCAACGTCGTTTTTTCCCAGCCGCGGCGGCGCAACGGGGACGTGCGACGGCTCTTGGCGGACAGCGGTTTCGCCGTCGACTCGCCGGTCTGGCGGTTCCAGGCGGCATTTTTTTCCCGCAAGGCCGGCGAGGGCACGCCGGTTTTCGAATTGGAAGTCGATTACCGCCAAGACGGGATTGCTGAACGGATCGTCCAGGACTTCGGCGATTTCTCGATCCTGATGACGCCGGTGAAGGCCGAGAAACTCCCCGGCGGGTGCTGATGGCCTCTGGTCTGAAACCTTGGTCTTAGGCACCTTCCGCCGGCCAGAGCCAGGCAGCCCCCCTGACGCCCGACGAATCCCCATGTTGGTTCTGTACCAAGGGTGTATCGAGGTGGTCGGAAAAAACCCATTTCCCCCAGATGGTTGGAATATTTTCATAAAGCCGCGCAAGGTTCGACAGGCCGCCTCCCAGAACGATCACGTCCGGGTCCAGCAGGTTGACGACCGTCGCCAGGCTTCGGGCCAGGCGGTGTTCATAGCGTTTGAGGGTTTTTTCCGCGCCCTTGTCCCCGGCGGCGGCCTGGGCGGTGATCCGGGGCGGTGTCCAGTCGTTTGCGGTGGCGGCCTTGTGGTCGCGGGCAAGGCCGGGACCGGACAGGAACGTCTCGATGCAGCCCCTGAGCCCGCAATAGCATTGAGGGCCCGGCCTCTCGCTGTCGTCCGGCCACGGGAGCGGATTATGGCCCCATTCGCCGGCGATGGCGTTCGGGCCGCGTAAGGGGGTGCCCCGAACCGCGATGCCGCCGCCCACGCCGGTGCCCAGGATGACCCCGAAAACGACGTCAGCGCCAGCCGCGGCGCCGTCGGCGGCTTCGGAGACAGCGAAGCAGTTGGCGTCATTGGCGAGCCGCACGGGACGGCCCAGCGCCGCCGCCAAATCCCGATCCAGCGGTTGACCGATCAGACAGGTCGAGTTTGCGTTTTTGACCAGCCCCGTGGCTGGTGAAACTGTGCCGGGAATGCCGACCCCGACACGGGACACCTGTCCCGTTTCGCGTTCCAGGTTCGCGACCAGGTCGGCGACGGCCCGCACCGTTCCTAAGTAATCCCCTTGCGGCGTTGCGATGCGGGTGCGGGCCAATTCACGCCCGTCCGCGCCCAGGACAATACCTTCGATCTTGCTGCCGCCCAGGTCGATGCCGGCCCGCATGGGCAATCCTCTCCTCAAAAAGAAAACGCGTCGGTGTGACCGCAGTCACCGTCAAACGATTTCGAGGTTAATACTTTTTTACCATTCGGTCCCTACAACGGTAGCCAACGGCCAACCAGAAAGGGACTAAGAGATGCACCACAACGCCACCAAGAAGACCGGTGAAAGGAAAGCTTATCCCGTGTTCAACGGACTGCGCGAACTGGGCGTCAGCGACGGCGAACTGACCGACATTCTGGCGACCTCCTATGCCAAGATCGAGGCCTGGCGTTGTGGGGCGGAAGCCATGCCGCCGCATTTGGTGGCCTTTCTGACAGAGTTTCTCGACAATGTCGTCGATGAAGGCGGGACCAAGGCCAGTATCCTGGGCGCCGTGACCGGCCGTTTGGACATGGCACAGCGCATGCGCCTGATCCGGGCGCAGGACGGTCTGGCCCAGCAGCGCGCCTTCAATCGGGCGTTTCCGTGCGCGGTGCGCGATCGGGGGCGGCGCTTGTTTGACGAATGGCGGCAGCGTAAGGTAGCGAACCGGCGAGCCGAATTCGCCGACCCGCCCCTGCGCATCGCCCAATGCCACGATCGGTGAGCCGATAAAGGACAGACGAGGGGGAGCGACCATGCTGGTCATGGGACGACACGGGGCAGACGAGGGGCGCATGAGCGACAAACTGTTCGGGCTCAGTGAAGCCGGGGTCAAAACGGCCCGCGAGATCAAGGCGCGCTACAAAAAGCGTGAGCCGCTGATCATTCCCGCCGAAGAGCAAAAGTTCCTGGCGCCCGAGAACCTGTTGAATTCGACGGTGGACCTGGGCGGCCTGGAAGACCCGCTGCCGCTGGCCCTGGTCTCGGCCCGCGATCCCGAAGCCCCCATGGCGCTCGCCGCGGCGGCGCGCCTCTCGCCCCTGGGCCGCAAGACGCCCTTGATCACCGGGATGTTCGAAATCGTCGGCGACCTGTCGAAGCACGAGACGGTCAAGGACGCGGTCTCGCTGATCACCGAGAGCGCCTTCGATCCCAATGCCATCGCCAAACTGCGCCGCGAAACCTCCCGCTTCATCGTCCGCACCCGGGCGGAATACACCGCGGCCCTGCGCCAGAACCTGCACAATTTGATGGACGGTTCCATCTCGCCGCGCGCCTTCGTGCAGGAGTTCTTCCACCTGACCGAGGCCGGCAACATGCGCAACGACATTCGAAAAAAGCTGGTCATCAGTCTACTAATGTCGGAAACCGTCAGGCCCAGCGTCAAGTTTCTGATGCTGGAGAACTTCCACGAGATGCCGCCCTCGGTGCAGACTGCGATCATTCAGGCCCTGTTGCGCGCCGAAAGCTCGCGCCACGTGGACCTGATGAAGGAAGAGTTGCGCTGGATCGTCGCCCAGGGGATCGACTACCGACAGGCGCATTGATCATCCGTAAGGATATTTGATGTTTGGCCCTTCGGGTTTTCGGTGCCGGCCTGTTTGGTCGCAACGAAAATCGGCCTCTGTACTCGAAAAGGCGCCTCATGTAACCTCTCGTTGTTCGGAAGAAATGTTATCGTAATCCGAGAAGCCGGTTGCGCCGAAGAATGAGGGATGAATGCCGTCCAAGCCGAGGCCCGCGAGACCCGCTGAAGAAGAGGATCGTGGTCGGGCGTTACATGCCCTGGAAATCCTGGATACCTTGAACGATCCTCGTCTGGACCGGTTGGTGCGGCTTGCCAAGCGGGTCTTTGATGTTCCCACCGCGGTCATCAGCTTTGTCGATAAGGACCGCTCCTGGTTCAAGTCCGTATCGGGCTTGGCGCAAAATGAGTTGCCCCGTAACGAGGCTTTCTGTGCGCAGGTCGCCTTGGGAGACGATGTTTTTATCGTGCCCGATACAACCGCCGACCCGGCCTTCGTCGATCATCCCTTGGTTGCGGGCGAGCCGTTTTTCAGGTTTTACGCCGGTATACCGATAAAGACGCCGAACGGTCAGGGGATCGGCGCGTTGTCGGTTCTTGATACCAGGGCGCGAATCTTTCAAGAAGAAGACCGGAAGGTCTTGCGGGACTTGGCGGACTTGGCCGAGCAGGAATTGTTTGGCGGGACACCCATGGCGGCCGGTGGGAAATCGGTTGGCGCCGAAAGTTCCGCCGACGGTCCGCCCGGTTCCTGGAGCGGCGCGAAACTGGGAGGGTTCCTTGATGCCGTGGTCGAGAACATCCCCGACATGGTCTTCGTCAAGGACGCGAAGGATCTTCGTTTCGTGTATCTCAACAAAGCGGGAGAAGACCTGCTGGGCATGTCTCGGCGGAAGGTCATCGGCAAGAACGATTTCGATTTTTTTCCCGACGACCAAGCGGCGTTCTTCGTTGAGAAAGACAGAGCCGTTCTCGCGGCCGGATCCGTTATGGATATCACCAAGGAGCCTATCGAAACCGCCGACAAAGGCGCACGGTGGCTGCAAACCCGGAAACTCGTGTTGTTCGATTCGACGGGAGAACCGGAATACCTGCTGGGGATTTCGCAGGATATCACCGAGAACCTTGACGCGGAAAACGCGCTTCGAACCGCGAACGAAAAGGCGGTTTCAGCGAACCGGATGAAATCGGATTTTCTGGCGCATATGAGCCACGAATTGAGAACACCTTTGAACGCCATTCTCGGGTTCTCGGAAATCTTGAAAAGAGAGATGTTCGGCGCATTGGGGCATACCAAATATTCCGAATATGCCGATGACATTGTCGTCTCCGCGCAATACCTGCTCGAACTTATCAACGACGTTCTGGACATCTCCCGGATCGAGGCAAATCAGGCGCCGGTCACGGTTCAGCAAATCGATTTGCCCGATCTGATCGACGGCGTCCTGATTATCGTCCGGCCCTTGGCGGAAAGGAAGATGCTATCCGTCGATGTCCGGGTTTCCGAGGGTTTGCCCGTGCTGTGCATGGATGGCCGTATGCTTCGCCAGGCACTGATCAATCTATTGAGCAATGGGGTCAAGTTTACCCCGGCGAACGGACGCATCGGCATCTCCGCGGCGCTGAATGACGCGGGTGGGATGAAAATCGTGATCGAAGATTCAGGGGTCGGCATCGCCGAGAAGGACTTGCAGCGGGTCCTCGAACCCTTCGCGCAGGTCCGCCAGAGCTTGGATCAAGCCATTGAGGGAACCGGGCTCGGACTTACCTTGTCGCAAAAATTCATCCAACTCAATGGCGGGCACCTCGACATTCAAAGCACCCTGGGCGAAGGCACGACGGTCACCTTGACGTTCCCGCCGGAAATGCTGCGGTCTTCCGGCCCGTCATGACGGAGATCTTCGTCGACGCCGACGCCTCGCCGGTGAAGGACGAGGTCGTCCGGGTGGCGTCCCGCCATGGCCTGAAGACGTTCATGGTGTCCGACGGCGGCATCCGGCCCTATGGCGATCCCCTGGTCGAGCTGGTCATCGTCGAACAGGGCGCGGACGCGGCGGACGACTGGATCGCCGAGCATGTCACGGGAGCCGACGTTTGCGTCACCAACGATATCCCGCTCGCCGCCCGCTGCCTGGAAAAAGGGGCCCTGGCCCTCAAGCCCAATGGCGACATGTTCACCGAACGGATGATCGGCATGGCCCTGGCCAATCGCGAATTGATGCAGGGCCTGCGCGACGCGGGCGAGGTCACCGGCGGGCCGCGCCCGTTTTCCAAGGCTGACCGGTCGAATTTCCTTAACGCCCTGGAAACCGCGGTGCGGGCGGCGAAACGCGGCGCCTGATCCTGTTGCTTGACAGGGCGGGGGCGAACCCGCTGGAATTCACATGCAGTCGTGCGGCTCCGTCATCGACCCGGGAAACACTCATGGCACAGGATATCACCGCGGCCGAAACCGCCGCCCTACTGCACCGCGACGCGATCGTCATCGACGGCCTGGTGATCGCCAATTGGCGGCGCAGCGTATTCGAGAACATGGTGCGCGGCGGCCTGACGGCGGCCAATTGCACCTGTGCCGTTTGGGAAGGCTTCAGCGAAACCATGGCCAACATCGCCCGGTGGAAACGCTGGTTCGTCGAACACGACGACCTGATCCTTCAGGTCAGGACGGCCGAAGACATCCACCGGGCCAAGGCGGCCGGCAAGGTCGGGATCATCCTGGGTTGGCAGAACACCTATGCCATCGAAACCAGCCTGGACAACCTGCGCCTGTTTCATGACCTGGGCGTTCGGGTCATGCAACTGACCTACAACACCCAGAACCTGGTGGGCAGCGGCTGCTGGGAAACGGAAGACCGGGGGTTGTCGGATTACGGCCGCGACGTGATCGACTTGCTGAATGAATTGGGCATCGTCATCGATCTCAGCCATGTCGGGGAGAAAACCGGTTACGAGGCCATCGAGCATTCAAACCGGCCGGTCGCCTTCACCCATGTGGTGCCGCGCGGCATCCTCGACCTGCCACGCAACAAGTCCGACGACCTGTTGACCTTCGGCGCGTCGAAGGGCGCATTCATCGGCGCCTCGACCTATCCGCTGTTTCTGCCAAGCGGCCTGGAGACCACGGTCGATGACTGCGTCCGGGCGTTCGACAAGATCATCGACCTGGTCGGTCCGGACAACGTCGGCATCGGCACCGATTTCACCGAAGGCCACGGCCCCGCGTTCTTCGATTGGTTGCGCTCGGACAAGGGCGACGGCCGGCCGTTGACCCGGGGCAGGATCTCGGGCGTGCCGCCCAATCCCATCGGCATGGACGGCCCCGCCGAATACGGCAACCTGACGGCGGCGATGCTTCGGGCCGGATGGCCGGAAGACCGCGTTCGCGCGGTCATGGGCGGCAACTGGCTCAGGTTCCTCGAAGCCGGATGGGCGCCGGGTTAGGCCGGCGGTTCCGTCAGCTTCGATTCCGCGCCGATCTGACGGGCGATGGAGCCGACGTCGAAAAACACCGTTTCGCCCCACGGTACGTCGCCGCGAAAATGCCATGCCACCAGTGCCCGCATGGTCACCCGCCGGCTCGTCGCGGGGATGCCCTGGAACGGGCCCAAGTGGGTGCCGGTCCATTCGTTTTCGGTCACAACGCAGTCGTCGTTCGCGGCCATGACCCTTTTGATGCGGACGCGGAAATCGGGAAAGCTTTGCCACATTTTTTCGTAGCGTTCGGCGACCCGTTCCGGGCCGTCGTGCCGTTCGCCCAGGCAAGCGACGTCATTGAAACAGTCGTCGGTAAAGCCGTCGATCAGGGCGGCGAGGTCATGCTCGCTTTCCGCCCGCAGGTGTTCGTCCAAGACGGCTTGCCGTTCGGCCGAGATAGCGGTCATCCGATTTTCGCCTCCTGTTTGCGGCGCGGTCCGCTTGCTCCCGAGGGCGCGCCGTGCTAGCTGTCCCAGCCGATTGTATACAAAGCCCGAGCGGAGCCGAACCTTGGCCTTGCCCCCCGAGTTCACCCCGGAATTCGTCCCCGAGTACGTATTCGACGGCGAGCCGCCAGCGGGCGAAGCCTGGGACGTGGTGCCCGGGGTCAAGTGGCTGCGCATGCCGCTGCCGTTCAAATTGAACCATATCAACCTGTGGATGCTGGAAGACGGCGACGGCTGGACCCTGGTCGATACCGGCATCGACACCGAGGAAACCCGCCAGGCTTGGGAAAGTGTGTTCGCCAAGACCCTGGACGGCAAGCCGGTCAAACGCCTGATCGTCACCCACTATCACCCGGACCACATCGGCCTGGCCGGCTGGCTGGTCGAAAAGTTCAACATTCCGCTGTGGATGCCCTATACCGAATGGACGACCGGGCGGATGCAGGCGGCGGAAACGCTGGAGAGCGCGCGCGGTGCGTTCCACGACTTCTACAAGGCCGCCGGGTTCGAAGGCGAACGTCTGGCCCAGGTCGATGCCCGGGTCGGCCGCTATGGGTCGCGTATTTCGCCGATTCCGGCCTCGATCCGGCGCATCCGCCAGGCCGACGAAATCGAGATCGGTGGCCACATCTGGCGGGTCATCGAGGGCAACGGCCATTCGCCGGAACATGCCTGCCTGTACTGCGCGGACATGGGCCTGTTGGTTTCCGGTGACCAGATCCTGCCCAAGATAAGCCCCAACGTCTCCGTCTGGCCGGCCGAGCCCGACGCCGACCCCCTGGCCGAATTCCTCGCCAGCTTGGAGCGGTTCCGTCCCCTGCCGTCCACGACCCTGGTCCTGCCCAGTCACAACTGGCCGTTCCTGGGCCTGCTGGAGCGGCTGAACGACCTCAGGGACCATCATATGGAGCGCCTGGACGCGGCCGAGGCCGCCTGTGCCGGTCCCGACGGGGCGACCGGTGTGGCGGTCTTGGAGGCCTTGTTCCGGCGGGAATTGGACAGCCACCAAATGTTTTTCGCCATCGGCGAAAGCCTGGCCCATCTGCATCATCTGGTGACGCTCGGCCGGGTCCGCCGGGAAACGGATGCCCGGGGTGTCCATCGGTTCTTCGCCACCGCCCGCGCGCCGGTCGCGCAATAAGGAGGAAGCCCTAATGAACAAGAAAACGGTGATCACCTGTGCCGTGACGGGTTCGGCCCCGACCCCCGAGAAAACCAAGGCGACGCCGGTAACACCGGAACAGATCGCCCGGTCGGCGCTTGACGCGGTCGCGGCCGGAGCCGCGGTCTGCCACATCCACGTGCGCGATCCGGAAACCGCCAAGCCCAGCATGAAGTTCGAATATTACGAAGAGGTGGTGAAGCGCATTCGCGACGCCGGGTCCGACATGATCATCAACCTGACCACGGGCCCGGGCGCGCGCTACAACCCCAGCGACGACGACCCCCTGGTCCCCGACGTCGGCACCGAATACGTCGGCCCGGCCCGACGCACGGAACATGTCGAGGCGTTGAAGCCTGAAATCTGTTCGCTCGACGTGGCGACCATGAACTTCGGTGAACGGGCCTTCATGAACGTGCCGCGCCATATGCGGATCATGGCCGACAGTATCAAGGCGGCGGGCGTCAAGCCGGAACTGGAAGTCTTCGACACCGGCCATATCGAGCTTTGCAAGCAGCTGATCAAGGAAGGCCATATCGACGCGCCGCCATACTTCCAGCTCTGCCTGGGCATTTCCTATGGCGCCACGGCGACGCCCGAGGCGATGATGCACATGCGCGACCGCCTGCCGGACGGCGCGCCCTGGTCGGCCTTCGGGATTTCCCGCATGCAGTTCCCGATGGTCGCCCAGGCGGTGCTGCTGGGCGGCAACGTGCGGGTCGGTCTGGAAGACAACATCTATTTGGGGCCGGGCGAATTGGCGCCGAGCAACGCGGCTCTGGTCGAGCGCGCGGCGACGATCATCGAAAACCTCGGCAGTTCCGTGGCCACGCCGGACGAGGCGCGGCGGATCCTGGGCTTGTAGAGCGTCAGCGGGAACGAAACGCGGCGGGTAGGGGTCAACCCGCCGCCTGACGCCTGCCGGCGCGTTGCGCCCGACCGAAGATATCGATCAGGGAGTCGATCACCTGGACCGCCGCGTCGCCGGCCAGGGAATAATAGATCGTCTGCGCGTCGCGCCGGGTCTGCACGAGGCCGTCGCGCCTGAGCCGCGCCAGATGCTGCGACAACGCCGACTGGCTGAGGCCGACGATACGTTCCAGCTCGCCGACGCGTTTTTCGCCCTGGGCCAGATGGCACAACACGTTCAGGCGATGGGTGTTGCCCATCGCCTTCAACAAGACACTGGCGTCTTCCAAATGGTCTTCGATCTGTGTGACGGTCATGAACCTTGGCGTGAAGGGCGCAGGGCGCGCCGGGTCGACGGCCCCTTAATCGTTTCTCAAAAAAGACGCACGGCTTCCCACGGGAGACCCCGCGTCATTGGCGACGCGTTGCCATGGTGCCGCGCGCAGGCGGAAATGGGGACTCACTTCTGCGTGAGGCGCGGGTGCTGCGGGTTTATTCCGCGGCGCCCGGTGCCGCCGACGGTTCGGCCGCGGCCTTGCGCCGGGCCTCACCGGCGCCGACCACCAGGGTCAGCAGCGGCGGAATGATCGCCAGTGTCAACAGGGCGGAGAGAGACAGACCGCCCAGGACGACGGAGCCCAGGCCGCGGTAGAGTTCCGATCCGGCGCCCGGGAAGACGACCAGCGGCATCATCCCGAACACGCTGGTCAGGGTCGACATGAAGATCGGCCGAATGCGGTTGCGGGTGGCATCGCGGATCGCCTCGGCCGGGGATTGGCCGTCTTCGCGCAGATGGACAAGCGTTTGGTGGACCAAAAGAATCGCGTTGTTGACGACGATGCCGATCAGGACCACGAAGCCCAATAGCGTCAGCATGTCCAGAGGCTGGAACGTGAACTGGTTGAGGATCGACAGGCCGACCACCCCGCCGGCGGTCGCCAGCGGCACGGACAGCATGATGATGAAGGGGTAGAGGAAGCTTTCGAACAGCACGGCCATCACCAGGTAGACGATGATCACGGCGATCATCAGGTCGAGGCGCATGGCGTCCCAGGTCTGGTTCAGCTTGTCCGCCGTCCCGGTCAGGCGCAGGGTGATCCCCGGCGGCAGACCGTCGGCCCGCATTTTGTCCATGACCTCGGTCTGGATCGTGTCGAG
Organism: Rhodospirillales bacterium; assembly: GCA_028282185.1. Lineage (GTDB taxonomy): Bacteria > Pseudomonadota > Alphaproteobacteria > Rhodospirillales > Casp-alpha2 > UBA1479. The sequence continues at coordinate 780 of JANQIJ010000260.1, read as the reverse complement.
GGCGACCTCGAGCGGCACGTCGTCGCGCGGTTGGATCGACAGGGTGACGACCCGCTGCCGTTCATAATGGTTGATCTGTGTCGGCCCGGTGGTCATTTCCACATCGGCCAGGGAACTGGCCGGGATGATCAGGCCCTGGGATGTCACCACCGGCAGGTTGTTGATGCCCTGGGTCTCCTGCACAAGGTCGGGCGGCCCCTTGAGCATCAAGTCGATGAGTGTGTTGCCGACGGTGATCTCGGCAACCCGCAAGCCGTCGTTGAAGGCGTCGATGGTGTCCGACAGTTCGCGCGCGCTGACGCCGTTGTCGGCCAGTTTGACACGGTTCGGGCGGACCCGGACTTCCGGCGCACCGAGAACCAATTCCGGCTGTGGCCGGACCTGATTGCCTTCGTCCCGGGGGAACTTCTCATTGACCAGGACGAAGGTCTTGAGCGCCGTTTCCATCAGCGGTTCCAGTTCCGATCCCAGGATGTTGAGTTCGATCGCCCGCGTCCCCGTCAATCCGCGCCCGAACAGCGAGCGTTGGGTGATGATGCCCAGGGTCCCCGGTTCGTTGAACGCGGCTTTCTGCAGGACCGGGATGACGTCCTTGACCCGGGTCGGGTCGGCCGCCGCGGCGCCCAGGATCGTGCGGCCGCGGAAGGTCACGAAAAAGATGCGGTTCAGTTTCGGCCGGCCTTCGGCGTCGGGCCCTTCGCCGGAAACCTCGGTCAACAGCGGCAGGGCCTGGCGTTCATAGCCCTTGGCGATTTCCGCCATGGTGTCCAGATTATAGCC
>JANQIJ010000230.1 GCA_028282185.1 Rhodospirillales bacterium | reverse complement strand
GGCGTATTTAGACGCGTCCGCCGGGGCGAATTCCGCCGCCATTTTGTCCCAATCGGCGTCCAGTTCCTCGGCAACCAGGGTGGCCAGCGCCGACAGAGTGCCCTGGCCCTTGTCCAGGTGTTTGACCATGACCGTCACCGTGCCGTCGGGGGCGATACCGACGAAGGGGCTGAAGGCCGCGTCGGCGGCGGTCTGGGCCCCCTTCGCGGTGCCCCGCGGCGGCAAAGCGAAGCCGACCACCAGGCCCAGGGCCGCGCCGCCGGTGACTTTCAGGAAACCGCGCCGGTCGAGGCCCGGGGTCCCCTGGGCGTCGGCCGGGGCGGTTTGCATTCGAAAAAGGGATTTCATCACTCAACCCTCCAGGATCCGGGCCGCGCGGTGGATGCCGGCGCGGATCCGGTGATAGCTGGCGCAGCGGCAGATGTTGCCGCTCATGGCGCCGTCGATGTCTTCGTTGCTGGGTTTCGGCGTGTCGGCCAGCAGTTCCGCCGCCTGCATGATCTGGCCCGACTGGCAATAACCGCATTGCGGCACGTCCAGTTCTGTCCAGGCCCGGCGCAGGGCCCTGGCCTCCTTGCTGTCCAAGGCCTCGATCGTGGTCACCGACTGTCCTTCGGCGTCGGCCAAGGTGGTTTGGCAGGAGCGCACGGCGGCGCCGTCCAGATGCACGGTGCAGGCGCCGCAGAGCGCCACGCCGCAGCCGAACTTGGTGCCGTTCAGTTTCAGTTCGTCACGCAGCGCCCACAGTAGCGGCATTTCCGGGTCGGCGTCGATTTCGTGACGTTTGCCGTTAACGGTCAGGATGACGGACATGGGTTCGGTGATCTCCGGGTCGGGGCCGCCCGCGCGGGCGACCGGGTTGCATAAAATCGTCTGTCGTCTCGCATGATACCAGGCGGCTGACGGTAACAGGCGGGGCGTGTCAAAATTTTGACGCTGCGTTTCATTCCGTTGCCGGCGACGGTGCCATGCCGTCGGCCAGCGGGTTGGGATCTTCGGCGTGTTCCAGGGTTTCGCGGGCCTTTTCCTGTTGTTGCTGGCGGGTCCACATTTCGGCATAGCGACCCTCGGCGGCCAACAGGGCATCGTGGTCGCCGCGTTCGACGATGCGCCCGGCCTCCAACACCAGGATCTCGTCGGCATCGACGACGGTGGACAGGCGATGCGCCACGGTGACCGTGGTGCGGTCCTTCGAGACTTCCTTCAACGCTTTGAGGATGTCCTGCTCCGTATGGCTGTCGAGGGCGGAGGTGGCCTCGTCGAAGATCAGGATTTCCGGGTGTTTGAGAACCGTGCGGGCAATCGCGACGCGCTGTTTTTCACCGCCGGAGAGTTTCAGGCCGCGTTCGCCCACGGTCGCCTGATAGCCGTCCGGCAAGTCCATGATGAAGTCATGGATCTGCGCCGTGCGGGCGGCGTCCTCGACCTCGGCCGGGGTCGCGCCGGGCCGGCCGTAGGCGATGTTGTAATAGATGGTGTCGTTGAACAGCACGGTATCCTGCGGAACCATGCCGATGGCGCCGCGCAGGCTTTCCTGGGTGACCTCGCGGACGTCCTGGCCGTCGATGGTGATGCGCCCGCCAGAAGTCTCGTAGAACCGGAACAACAACCTTGAAACCGTCGACTTGCCTGATCCGGACGGCCCGACGATCGCCACCGTGCGGCCGGCCGGGACCTCGAACGACAGGTCGTGCAGCACGGTGCGCCGTTCGTCGTAGGCGAAAGACACGTTTTCAAAAGCGACCCGGCCGCCGCCAACCCGGATCGGTTCGGCCCCGGGGGCGTCGGCGACTTCCGGCTTTTCGTCCAACAGGCCGAACATATGTTCCATGTCGATCAGCGACTGTTTGATTTCGCGATAGACGAAGCCCAGGAAATTGAGCGGCATGTAGAGTTGGATGAGATAGGCGTTGACCATGGCGAAATCGCCGATCGTCATATCGCCGGCGACGACGCCCGAAGCGGCCATCCACATCAGCACCGTCAGACCGACGGAAATGATCACGCCCTGGCCGATGTTCAGCAGGGCCAGGGACGTGTTGCTCTTGACCGCGGCGTCTTCGTATTGCGCAAGCGCCTTGTCGAAGCGGCCGCTTTCGTGGGCCTCGTTGCCGAAATACTTGACCGTTTCGAAGTTCAACAGGCTGTCGATGGCCTTGGTGTTGGCCTCGGAATCGGTCTGGTTCATGGTCCGGCGGAACTTGATCCGCCATTCGGTGATCCAGAGCGTCCAGAAGATGTAAAGCGCGATGGTGAAAAAGGTGACCAGCGCCAGGGCCGGACCGAACATGTACCACAGGATGCCGCAGGTCAGGGCGATCTCGAACAGCGTCGGCAGGATGTTGAACAGCATGAAACGCAACAGAAAATCGATGCCCTTGGTGCCGCGCTCGACGGCGCGGGAAATGCCGCCGGTCTTTCGGAACAGGTAGAACTCGTAGAGGATCTCGGAACGCCGTTCGGCGAGGACCTCGAGCGTGGCCATATTGGTGACGAAGTGGCGGTGA
>JANQIJ010000210.1 GCA_028282185.1 Rhodospirillales bacterium | reverse complement strand
CAGTTCCAGGGTGTCGGTGAATGCGGGATCGGGCGTGGCGGAATCCCGCCACATGCCCTGGGCCTTGGCATAAGCCTCGACCAATTGGACCCGGTCCGCGTCGCGGCCGGTGAAGGTCATGTAGTCCAGCGTCGCCTGGGTGATCGGAAAGAAGCCGCAGGTGGCGCCGTATTCGGGCGCCATGTTGGCGATGGTCGCCTGATCGGCGAGCGACAGATGATCCAACCCGTCGCCGTAGAACTCGACGAACTTGCCGACCACGCCCTTTTGGCGGAGCATCTCCGTCACGGTGAGCACCAGGTCCGTTGCGGTGGTGCCTTCGGTGAGCGCGCCGGTCAATTTGAAGCCGATCACTTCCGGGATCAGCATGGAAACGGGCTGGCCCAGCATGACGGCCTCGGCCTCGATCCCGCCGACGCCCCACCCCAGGACGGACAAGCCGTTGACCATGGTGGTATGGCTGTCGGTGCCGACACAGGTGTCGGGATAGGCGACCTCGCGGCCGTCCACTTCGGTGGTCCAGACGACCTGGGCCAGGTATTCCAGGTTCACCTGATGACAGATGCCCGTGCCCGGCGGCACGACGCGGAAGTTGTCGAAGGCCCCCTGGCCCCATTTCAGGAATTCGTAGCGTTCCTGGTTGCGTTCGAACTCAAGCCTGACGTTCTCCTCGAACGCGGTCGCCGTGCCGTAGGCATCGATCATCAGTGAATGGTCGATGACCAGGTCGACCGGCGACAGGGGATTGATCTTGGACGGATCACCGCCCAGCGTGCTCACGGCATCGCGCATGCTGGCCAAATCGACGACCGCCGGTACGCCCGTGAAATCCTGCATCAAGACCCGCGCCGGTCCATAGGCGATTTCATGATCAGACGTTTTTTTGTCCAGCCACTGGACGACGGCTTTCACGTCGTCCCGGGTCACCGCGCGGCCGTCTTCCCGGCGCAGCAGGTTTTCCAGCAGGACCTTTAATGAAAAGGGCAGTCGGCCGACGGCGCCGATACCGGCGGCCTCGGCCGCTTCGAGCGAGAAATAGTCGTATTCCTTGCCGTCCAGGTTCAAGGTGCAGCGTGTATTCAGGGAGTCAAGGCCGGTAACGGACATGGGGAATCCTCCAAACTTCCGGGGCAACCTACGATCGCCCGGCAAAGCCGCAACTTCGGTGGAAACCAGAACCAGTCCCTAAGTTATCAAGCAATTGGACTCATCTTGCGCGCTGAAACAGGCTAAACTACATCAACGCCGGTGCCGTTTTCGGCAAGATCGTCTGGGCGGTCCATCGTTTGAATTTCGAGAACCTTCAGTGTTGCGAGGCAATCATGAGCTTGTACACGGATTATTTGGCCGAGATCAAAGAACGCAAAACGCAGGGTTTGCACCCGAAACCGATCGAAGACGGGGCGCTGGTTGAAGAACTGATCCAGCAGATCAAAGACACCGGTCACGCGCACCGGAAAGAGTCACTGGAGTTCTTCATCTACAACACCCTGCCGGGAACGACGGGCGCGGCAGGTGTCAAAGCCGCGTTTTTGAAGGAGATCATTCTCGGCCAGGCCGTGGTCCAAGAGATCACGCGGGACTTCGCGTTCGAACTCCTCTCACACATGAAAGGCGGCCCGTCCGTCGAAGTGCTGCTCGATCTGGCCTTGGGCGACGATGCCGAGATCAGCGTGGCGGCGGCCGAGGTTTTGAAAACGCAGGTCTTTTTGTACGACGCGGATACGGACCGGTTGGCGGAGGCGTTCAAGGCGGGGAACACCGTCGCCAAGGACATCCTGCAAAGTTACGCGGACGCGGAGTTCTATACCAAACTGCCGGATATCGAGGACGAGATCAAGGTCGTGACCTACGTCGCGGCGGAAGGGGATATCTCCACCGACCTCATGTCTCCGGGGGCAGAGGCGCATTCCCGCGCGGACCGGGAATTGCACGGCAAGAGCTTTATTTCGGAAAAAGCCCAAAAGGAGATCGAGGCGCTCAAACTCCAGCATCCCGGCAAGCGGCTGATGATGATCGCCGAGAAAGGCACCATGGGTGTCGGCTCGTCCCGGATGTCGGGCATCAACAATGTCGCGCTCTGGATGGGGGAACAGGCCAGCCCCTACGTGCCCTTCGTCAACATCGCGCCGGTCGTGGCCGGCACCAACGGCATTTCGCCGATTTTCCTGACCACCGTGGGCGTCACCGGCGGCATCGGCATCGACCTCAAGAACTGGGTGAAGAAGCGGGACGAGGACGGCAACGTCATCGTCAACAACGATGGCAACCCGGTGCTGGAAGAAAAATACGCCGTCGCAACGGGCACGACCCTGACGATCGACACGAAAGCCGGAAAACTCCTGAACGAAGACGGCTCCGAAGAACTGGCCGACGTCTCGGCATCCTTCTCGCCGCAATCGGTCGAATTCATGAAGGCCGGCGGGTCCTACGCCATCGACTTCGGCAAGAAACTTCAGGTCTTCGCCGCCCAAACCCTGGGCGTGGACCCGAAACCGGTATTCGCCCCCAACAAGGTGGTGTCCCACCCGGGCCAGGGGTTGACGGCGGTCGAGAAGATTTTCAACCGCAACGCCGTGGGTGTGCCCGAAGGCACCGTCCTGCATGCCGGTTCCGACGCCACGGTGAAGGTGAATATCGTCGGCTCGCAGGATACGACCGGCCCCATGACCGTCCAGGAACTGGAAGCCATGGCCGCAACCGTGATTTCGCCCGTGTTGGACGGCGCCTATCAGTCCGGTTGTCACACGGCTTCCGTTTGGGACAAGAAGGCGCAGGCCAACACACCGAAACTCATGAGGTTCATGAACGACTTCGGCCTGGTGACCGGGCGGGACCCGAAGGGCAACTACCACGCCATGACGGACGTGATCCATAAGGTGCTGAACGACATCACCATCGATGACCGGGCGATCATCATCGGCGGTGATTCCCACACCCGCATGTCCAAGGGCGTGGCCTTCGGTGCCGACTCTGGCACCGTCGCGCTCGCCCTGGCCTTGGGCCAGGCGAGCATCTCCGTCCCCGAGTCCGTTAAGGTGACATTCAAGGGCAAGATGGGCGACCACATGGACTTCCGCGATGTTGTCCACGCGACCCAGGCCCAGATGCTGGCGCAATTCGACGGGGAAAACGTCTTCCAGGGCAGAATCATCGAAGTGCACATCGGCACGCTGCTCTCGGACCAGGCCTTCACCTTCACCGACTGGACGGCGGAGATGAAGGCCAAGGCGTCGATTTGTATTTCCAACGATGAAACCCTGATCTCGTCCCTGGAAATCGCAAAAGCCCGCATCCAGGTCATGATCGACAAGGGCATGGAAATCGGGTCAGGGATGCTCCATGGGCTGATCGACAAGGCCGATCAACGGATCGCGGGAATCAAATCCGGCGAGCAACCTGCCCTGCGGCCGGACGACAACGCCAAATACTTCGCGGAAGTGGTCATCGACCTCGACGAAATCAATGAGCCGATGGTTGCCGACCCGGACGTCGACAACATCGACGTCGCCAAACGCTACACCCACGACACCATCCGGCCGATCTCCTACTACGGCGCCGAGAAGCAGGTCGACCTGGGCTTTGTCGGGTCCTGCATGGTTCATAAGGGCGATATGAACATCATCGCCCAGATGTTCCGGAACATCGAAAAATCAGAAGGCAAGGTGGCGTTCAAGGCGCCCCTGGTGGTCGCCCCCCCGACCTACAACATCGTCGATGAATTGAAGGCGGAAGGCGATTGGGAAATCCTGCAGAAATACGCCGGGTTCGAATTCGACGACACGGCGCCCAAGACCGAGGCGCGAACGGCATACGAAAACACCCTCTATCTGGAGCGCCCCGGCTGCAACCTCTGTATGGGCAACCAGGAAAAGGCCGCCAAGGGCGATACGGTCATGGCGACGTCGACCCGCCTGTTCCAGGGCCGGGTTGTGGCCGACTCCGACGAGAAGAAGGGCGAGTCACTGCTGGCGTCGACACCGGTCGTGGTATTATCGACCATCCTTGGCCGGACACCGAGCATCGACGAATACAAGTCCGCGGTGGACGGCATCAACCTGACCAAGTTCGCGCCGCCGCTTAACTGAACGTTGGGTGAACATCCGGAAACTGGCCCGTTGTTGCAGCCGCGCCCGGGCCGGGCCCTTGATGATTTCATGAATCTAGAGCATGTCACGTTGCCCTAAACCTGAACTGCGCTAAAGTCCCGACCTGGGCACTGCTTGCCACTACATCGACTTGAGAAAAGCGGTCAGAGCCCTTGGAACCTCACAATCTTTCGACTTGCGTCTCGCCCTCCAATCTGCATCCTATCGTACATAAGGTCTCAGCTATAGAGGCCGGCCAAAAAGACGAACAACGGAAAGATTGTTCCGGGGAGACATTCATGTCCGGCGAGGTGCCCGCGGCAGCGGGGCTCGACACGTTCCCGAAACTGCTGATGTCAAACGCGCGGACGCGTGGGCGGAAACCCGCGAGCCGGGAAAAGGACTACGGCATCTGGCAGACCTGGACCTGGGCCCAGGTGGCGGAGGAAATCCGGGCCCTGGCCTGCGGCCTGGCCGATCTGGGCCTTCGGCGCGGCGACCGCCTGGCCATCATCGGCGACAACCGGCCCCATCTTTATTGGGCCATGACGGCGGCCCAGGCCGTGGGCGGCGTACCCGTGCCGGTCTATCAGGATTCCGTGGCGGAAGAGATGCAATACGTGCTGGAGCACGCGGAATGCCGTTTCGCCGTGGTCGAGAACCAGGAACAGGTGGACAAGCTCCTGGAGATCAAGGACCGCCTGCCCAAGCTGGAAACCATCGTCTACCATTTCCCCCGGGGCATGCGGAACTACACGCAGGATTTCCTCCATCTCTACGAAGACGTTCAGAACCGGGGCAGGGACCAGGATCAAGCCAATCCGGGCTTCTACGAAAGAGAGGTCGCCAAGGGCGCCGGACCTGACCTTGCCATCATGCTCTATACCTCGGGCACCACGGGTCGGCCCAAGGGCGTCATGCTGTCCTTCGACAACTGCATCATCACCGCCCGGAACGCCGCCGAATGGGAAGGGCTCACCGAAGACGACGAGATGCTCGCCTATCTGCCCATGGCCTGGGTGGGCGACAACATCTTCTCCGTCGCCCAGGCCTATGTCACCGGGTTCTGCGTCAGCTGTCCGGAAAGCAGCGAGACGGTGCTGGACGACCTGCGCGAGATCGGGCCCACCTATTTCTTCGCCCCGCCCCGCATCTTCGAGAACATCCTGACCACGGTGATGATCCGGATCGAGGACGCGGCCGGCTGGAAACAGAAGATGTTCCACAGCTTCATGGCCCTGGCCAACCGGGTCGGCCGGGACATCCTGGACGGCAAGCCGGTCTCGAGCATGGACCGGTTCAAATACCGCATGGGCGAATTCTTGGTCTACGGCCCCTTGAAGAACGTGTTGGGCCTGTCGCGCATGCGCCTGGGCTATACGGCCGGCGAGGCCATCGGCCCCGACATTTTCGAGTTCTACCGCTCGCTGGGCCTGAACCTGAAACAGCTTTACGGCTCCACCGAGGCCTCGGTGTTCATCACCATCCAGCCGAACGGCGACATCCGGTCGGACTCCGTCGGCGTGCCGGCGCCCGACGTCGATATCCGCGTCGCTGACAACGGCGAGGTCATGTTCAAGTCCCCCGGCGTGTTCCAGGCCTATTACAAGAACGAG
>JANQIJ010000206.1 GCA_028282185.1 Rhodospirillales bacterium | reverse complement strand
CCTGGAAGCTTCGTTCACCGGACGGGCGCCCGGCGGGGCGTTGATCGATGCCCAGCCGCGCATTCCGCCGGCCGTGGCGCCTTTCGATCTGGCCGATGGCGTGGCCGTGATCAGTGCTGCTCAACCGGAACAAATGGCGGCCTGGGATTCGGAAAACCGCCATGGCTTGTTCACCGAATACCTGCTGCGCGGTCTTTACGGCGCGGCCGACGTATGGGGCAACGGCGACGGCGACGGCGAGGTCACCCTGAACGAGGTCAAGGCCTACCTGGACAAGGAAATGACCTTCGCCGCCAGGCGCGACCACGGCTGGGCTCAGGCGGTCGATGTTTCCGGTGTGACCGATTTCGTTCTTGCCAGTTTCGATTCCGCGGATCCGCCCTTGCGGCCGTTGGTCGGGGCCCGCGACGTTGCCACGGCGGCGGTCAACGAAGTGCCCCTGCCGGACGATCCGGCCCCGGCCCCGCCTGAGGCGCCCGCCTTGTCGGACGCCGAGGTCGAGCCCCTGCCGCTGCAGGAGAACGACCCCTTGGCCATGGAGCCGCTGCCCGACTTCGTCGATCCGGAGGCGCCCGTAGCCCAGCCGGACCCGATCGTTGATCCGGCGCCCGTCGTGATGACGTCGGAAGACGTCCTGTGGCGCGAAGTTGGAAAGTCGGGTAATCCGGAAGACCTGAAGGTCTACCTTCTGCGTTATCCCGACGGCCGTTACGCCGACTTGGCCAAGATCCGCTTTCGCCGCCTGCTGAATGGCCTGGGCGGGGAAGACGCCGATGGCTTCGGTGGGAACTTGGCAGATCGCCAGATCGCCCGGTTGCGGGCATCGAACGGGCAGTTGGAGACGGAACTGCGCCAGCAGCGCAAGCTGCGTAAACTCAAGGCACGTAACGCGCGTTTGAGAGAACGCCTGCGCGACGAGCGGGAGATGCGCCGTGTCAGCCGCTTCGTGCCACCACCACTCGGGCGTTGGGGCCGGCCAAGGCACGATCCCTACTTCGGCCCACCGCCGCCGCGCCGCCGTCCGGGGCCGGGCTTTTAACGCCCCTGCGCCGGCGATCGATGCGTTTGGCCTGGCGTTTATCGCCGCCGACCGCGTTTCATGAAAGCGTCACCGGGTCACAACGGCCGGGTCACCAGCCCCTGTTATGCCTTGCGATCATGTTGTCGCAGGCTGATAAGTTCTCTTCCGTTCCGCGCCTTCGCCGGCGCCAACCGGCGCGCGTGACCAAGCAGGAGACAGAGATGAACGGCCGGATCGTCCTGGTCGTCGGTCCTTCCGGGGTCGGCAAAGACAGCTTGATGGACGGCGCGCGGCGGGTGCTCGCCGGGCGGTCCGATATCCTGTTCCCCAAACGTGAGATCACCCGTCCGGCCGAGGCCGGCGGCGAAGACCATGTTGCCGTGACCGAGGCGCAGTACCACGCGCGGCGCGAACTGGGCGGCTATCTGTTGTCCTGGGGGGCGCATGGATTGTGGTACGGCCTACCTGCGGCCCTGGAAGACGACCTGAACCAGGGTCGGCGGGTCGTCGTCAATGTCTCGCGCAGCGTCCTGGAAGAGGCCCGCGACCGGTTTCCCCAACGCCGCGTCATTTCCGTCACGGCGGACGAGGCGACGCTGCGGTCCCGCCTTTCGGCCCGGGGGCGCGAGGACGCGGAACAGGTCGAGCGGCGCCTGGCCCGCGCCCGTTCATTCCGTGTTGCCGGTGACGACGTCGTGGTCCTGCGCAACGACGGCGATTTCGACGCGGCGGTGGCGCGGTTCACCGAACTGGTGGCCGAGCCGTTCTCTTGACCTTGGCCCGTGGTGCGGGTCGAGGCCGGGCGTGGTATGGACCGGCGTCTTCTATTCCATGGCGACGATTTCAACCCGCCGGTTGCCGGCGGCCCAGAACCATTTGGGCATGCCATCGCCAAAGCTTTCCGCCCGAGACGAGATGGACAACTGGTCCGGTTCGATCCCGGCGGCGATCAGGCGTGCGGCGACGGCCCGGGCGCGGCGCATGGCCAGGACGTCGTTGATCGCATAGGCGCCGCGCTTGTCCGCCTGGCCGACCACGCAAATCCGCGAATACGGGGCCAGTTCGCGGGCATAGGCGGCGATTTGTGTGTCTGCCGCCGCCGGTGGTGTTGCGCTGCCCGTGGCGAAACCGGTGATGATCAGGGGCAGGGGGGTGCCCCGTTCGGCGTCCCATTGGCAGTCGCCGTCGAAGGGTTCGGCTCCCTGGGCGCCGGATGGCTGGAGGCTCAGGGCAAGGACCAGGCCGACGACGGCGGCGATGCCCAACGGCGATGGCCGGCCGGCTTCGCGGTGGTCGGCCGTTTGGCGGTCGGTGAGAAGGCGCCCGGGGCGGGCGCGGCGGTGCGGGGGATATGACATGGCGGGTTCCTTTTCCCTGGTTTGACCGGGATCAGAAATCCGCCAGATGGCGGGCGGAAATGCGGGGGCAGTGGGGTGATTTTGAGGCGCGGTGGCGCCGATCTGCCGCAATTAGCGATCAGCGTTTCACCGCCAAGGTCAACCCGTCGGCGATCGGCAGCATGGATATCGAGACCCGATTGTCGCGCTTCAGGTTGGCGTTGAAGGCACGGATCGCGGCCGTGTCGCCGCCGTTGATGGTTTCGTCGAGGACCGCGCCGTCCCACAGTACGTTGTCGATGGCGATCACGCCGCCCGGGCGCAGCAGCGCCAGGCAGAGATCGAAATAGACCTGATAGTTGCCCTTGTCCGCGTCGATAAAGGCCAGATCGAGCGAACCGGGACCCAGCGCCGGGTCTTGGCGCAGGACCTCAAGGGTCTCTGCCGCCGGCCCCAGGCGCAGCTCGACCCGGTCGTCGACGCCGGCCTCTTGCCAATAGCGGCGCGCGACCCGGGTGAATTCTTCGGAGATGTCACAGGCGATCAGACGCCCGTCCGCGGGCAAGGCCAAGGCCATGGAAAGGGAACTGTAGCCAGTGAAGGTGCCGATTTCGACGACCCGCCGGGCGCCCAGCATCTCGACCAGAAGGCGCAGGAACTGGCCCTGATCCGGCGCCACCTGCATCACGGCGCGGGGCATCTCCACTGTTTCGCGACGCAGCCGGGTCAGGACCTCCGGTTCGCGCAAGGAGGACTTGAGGATGTAATCGTAGAGCGCCGGGTCGAACCCGGTGGCGGTCTTACCCATGGCCTGGAGGCTCCCAACCCAATCAGAACAGCGGCCGCACGGCGGCCAGCAACTCATCATAGGTCAGGGACATCTTCCTCGCCTTGTATTTATGCACGAAATGGGTGGTTTTTCGGCCGTCCCGGTCGAACACGAAGACCGTGGGGATGCGGGTCACGTTCTCGAAGGTCTGGGCGATCGCGTCATCGCCCTTCAGGGTGATGAAGTCGGGTTTGGTCTGCTTCAAGAAGCGTTTCAACTTGGCCGGGTTCGACAGACCTTCCCAGTCTTCCAGGATGTTGATCGCAACGATCGTCAGGTCTTTCGCGTCGGTCGCGGTGCGAAGCTTGTTCAGATGGCGGAACTCCTCGCGGCAGGGCGGGCACCAGCTGGCGAAGAAGGTGACCAGGGTGACCGGACCCGGGGCGGGGTCATAGGTCCTGGCGCCGAGCGGCGCCAGTGCCGCCAGACGGGCGCGCAAATCGGCGTCCAGGCGCACCGGATCCGCCGCTGGCGCGGCGCCGGCGGACCACGCCACGAGCAGAAGGGCCAGAAGGGCCAGAAGGGAAAGGCGCAAGCAGGTCATGGACAACATATGCCGCGAACCGGACGCCCAGGGAAGTCACCTTCCCGTGTGCGGCGCGTTAGCGGGACAAGCCTGCGCGCCGTCGAGACCGCAGGGACGGCCGACGCGGAAAGTCGTTAAATGTGTTCGACGTCCACATCCCGGCAGCGTCGGCCGTATTCGCTGTCCAGCCGCCGCCCGGTCTTGTGGCAGGTCTCCGGTTCGTGACGGTCTTCGCGGCGCTGCCCGGGGATCGGGGCCCAGAACCGCTGGGTGCCTTGAAGCGCCCCCCACCACATGCGGATGGCCGCTTCGGTATAGGCGTTGACCGCCGAGAACAGGAGAGCCCAGGACTGCATATACCCTTTGAATGGATCATACATGACACTCTCCTTTGCCCTGATCGATTGTCACATTATACAAAATTTTAGTGTTTTATCGCAGCGCTTTCCGTGCATGCCTGGGACGCGTCCCGCGCATAATCGGCCATTGCGGCGGGATTGGAAGGGATCGGCGGACGGACTAGGTCCAATCGACATCAATTATCTAAATAGACGCCTATTAGGTCAGCCAAAATTTCTGAATATTTGTAATACCCGAGCTCATTGAAGTGATTGTCGTCGCCGGAGCACGGGTGAAGAGGTGTATCTGCGGCAACTTCAATTAACTTAGGTGTGGGATCGACGAATACCACTCCATGTTTAGAGAGAAAAGTTCGAAGAAAACCTGATGCATGCATTTGATTTCGTCGGCTTATTTTTGGCTGTCCGTATACCGTTTGAGTGTTTGGAATGTAGGAGAAAATCACAATCGCTCCTTCTTTCTGAATAGACCTGACCGCCTGTTTAATATGATCCAGTATTGTATTGATTTGAGGGTGCGATATCTTTCGGGAATCAATGCCCTCATTTGCATTAAACAGAATATTACAGTCCCTCCCATTGGACGTTGTAGTACTTGGATTTTTTGAAGATTGTTCTGGTTCAGGAGGGGCGGTGATATATTCACGTAGTGGGTACCAGATCGTTTTGCCAACGATCGAATGTATTTCGTTGAAAAGAGATAACTTCCGATCAATGCCAACAAAATGATCATTAACGGGGTTTGACGGGTAATAAGCTGAGTTTGTTAATCCTGCTTCTATGTATTTAAGGGCCCTAAGCGTGTCTTCGAAGTCGTTACCCTCATAATAATTTAAAACGACAATCTGAGGAGAGAGGCCTCGGTCAGATAGTTTCATGAAACGTTCAAATTGATACCTCCAATGAAATATTCCCTGCCCTCCGATGCCAACGGAGTAAACGTTCTTTTTGAGAATTTTCCTTAAATTACTTGCAATATTTGCTTTGTTCGTACCTTCAGTAAAAGAGTCACCCACTAACAAAACGTCTAGAGACTGCAGGTTTTGCAAATACCCTATCGGGTTTCTGTATCCGAATTCATCGATGCCATAGTCACTATCGGGGTTTTTATCGTCTATAGATCTATATTTATAATAGTATATATATTCATCATAAAAATAACTTCCCGAGGTTTCATTTTTATTTGCATTCAATCGATAATTTGCCTGCGATGCGGGAGACAAGAATCGAACGGTGTTTTCGCCAAAAAATTGTGGAAAATGTAGGAGAGCGTTATCAAGCGCAAGAACAATAAAAAATCCTGTCAATGCATTTGCTGAAATTAAAAATAAGTAATTTCTGAAAATTAACGCGCTTAATAAAACAATTATTCCGCCAGTTAGGATTAGAACTATTTGAGCTTGGTTAATGCCAAAAGGTTTTCCCCATGCGATATTGTAGAACAGGCCATAAAAGGTTAGCAATATTCCTACAAACAAAGCTCCCCCTCCAAAAATAGAGAGGCTTGTCTCAGACTTTAGTAATTTGAGTATGCTCATCCAAAAAAGACACCTAATCGAGCTCAAACGCTCCTTTATAATCTCTCATCAGGTCGACATCCTGATCTTTCTTCCATACTAATGTGTTGCCAATAGCCAACAAATCCAGGTCAGTTCCCATCAGGCAATTGAAGGCGTCTTCGGGAGACAAAACGATGGGTTCACCTCGCACGTTGAAGCTGGTGTTCACCAACACAGGGCAGCCCGTGCGGGCCTTGAAGGCGCTGATCAAATCATGAAACTTGGGGTTCGTATCAGCGTTGACCGTTTGGATACGAGCTGAATAATCGACATGAGTAACCGCGGGAATGTCGGAGCGCACGACGTTGAGCTTTGCAATCCCGAATAGCTCTTTTTCATCATCGGTCATTTCGCGCCGAAGACTGTCTTTGATTTCGCTGACAATTAGCATATAGGGCGAATCAACATCATGTTCGAACCAATCACTTACGTCTTCGCGTAAGACAGAGGGGGCAAAGGGGCGGAAGCTCTCACGGAATTTGACCTTAAGGTTCAGAGTCTTTTGCATCGTGGGCGAACGCGGGTCGCCTAAAATTGAGCGTCCCCCCAAAGCGCGCGGACCGAATTCCATGCGACCTTGGAACCACCCAACAGCGTTTTCTGATGCCAGCGCTTCGGCGGTTTGGTCGATCATGCCATCATAGCTCAGTGAATCGAATTTGGCTCCTACCCGCTTTAAGCGCGTCTCAATATCTTCTTGGCTGTATTCCGGTCCCAGGTAGGAGCCATGCATGTGATCCCGCCCCGAATTGTGTAGGCGGGTTTGATCTCTAAAAATGTGATACCCCACCAACGCCGCCCCCAGTGCCCCCCCAGCATCGCCCGAGGCTGGCTGAATCCAGACATTGTCAAACGCGCCGTCGCGCAGAACTTTGCCGTTGGCGACACAGTTGAGCGCCACGCCCCCTGCTAAACACAGATTCTTGATGCCCGTCTCCTGAACCAGGGAACGCGTCAGGCGCAACATTACCTCTTCGGTCACCGCTTGGACAGAAGCAGCCATATCCATGTGGTGTTGGGTCAATGGCTCGTCCGCCTGTCGCGCGGGACTTCCGAAAAGAGCGTCGAATTTGGCGTTAGTCATCGTCAGGCCCGTGCAATAATCAAAATAAGACAGGTCCAGACGGAAAGATCCGTCATCTTTGACATCAATCAGATGATCCAGGACTTTTTTCTCATACACCGGTTCGCCATATGGGGCGAGTCCCATGACCTTGTATTCGCCGGAGTTGACGCGGAACCCAGTGTGATACGTAAACGCGGAATACAACAGCCCGATGGAATGGGGGAAATGAATCTCCCGGTGGATGTTAAGTTCGTGGCCTTTGCCAATGGCCATGGACGTGGTTGCCCACTCTCCGACTCCATCCAGGGAGAGAACCACTGCCTCTTGAAAGGGAGAAGGAAAGAATGCGGATGCCGCATGGCTTAGATGGTGTTCGCTGAACAACAGTTTGTCGAACACCTGCGCATCGCCAAACCCGGCTTGGAGCTTTTTGTTGATGAGGTCTTTTTGGAAAAGTTTCTCGCGCAGCCATACAGGCATGGATTTAGAAAATGAAGTATATCCCCTAGGGGCAAACGCCATATAAGTTTCCAACAGGCGTTCAAATTTCAAGAACGGTTTATCATAAAATACGATGTGATCTATTTCGTCGAGGGTCAAACCGCCAGCGTCCAAACAATAGGCGATAGCGTGTTCAGGAAATGATGGATCGTGTTTCTTTCTGGTAAAGCGTTCTTCCTGGGCGGCCGCAATAATGCGGCCATCCATGATTAACGCTGCAGCACTGTCGTGATACAAAGCGGAAATACCCAGCACGTTCACCACAGCATTCCAATTAGAAAATTGTGTAAATGAAGGGTGAAACGGCAGAGCCCTTGGTCAACACGATCAGGCCTCCGAAAAGCGCCATCATGATCATGATGGGCAGTAACCAATACTTCTTTCTCGCTCTTATAAAACGCCAAAAATCGCGTAAGAAGGACACAATTGAGATTCCTTAAAACTGATCAGACAAAGACGGCGCGACAGGTCCCGGCGGATCACGGTAAGCCCAATAAGATTTTGCGTCAGGGTCCAGGCGTAGTTTCAATAAATCCTTGCCCATGGCACGCATGATCAATGCAATGGGAGTTACCAAGGCAAAAAACAACAACCCCAAAATGATCGGGCTGATGATTTTGTGTAAAAGCGCGCCAAATTTAAACCAAACCACGTTTAGCGGGCGCAGAAGTCGCGGAGCGACCAAAGCCACCAGTAAAAAAGCGCCCGCGATTGAACCGGCTGGGATGACATAGGAATCCATGTCCTTGACGTACGCAAGCACGGCCAGAAGCAAAAATACGACAGTGAATACAATGCCGAACGACCGGTCTCCACTCATCTCGGTGTGGTCGTCAGTCTTGTTTCCAGTGTGATCGGTCATTGCTGTAACTTTTTCATGGGTTGAGTAGTGTCTGTAGTCAGGAAACAGGCCTAAAACAAGTCATTAATCGTTGGTCGGCCTCGAAGTGCAAAAGATCTGGTTTTCGCTAGAATCGAACTCCGTGAAGGATCGCGTTACGCGGGCATCTCGCCTTAAGATAGGAACAGGTCCATCACCTAGACTCTTAAGTCATTGGTGAATAATGGGGCGCAAAAGTGACGAGCCCCTTTTTAAGGCTTTGAAATAATTGAACTCAAGCTCACCGCCCCTGGGCACCATTATTCCCCTAAGCGCTGTTTTCCAATGACCTTCTCGTTCGCCGTGGCCGCCATCGGATGGATGGGCGCCGGGCGTCCGCGGAGCATCAGCTTGAATAGAGGACTTCGTAGCTCTGGCTTTGCCGCTTCAGGGCGACCAGGGCGTTGCGCATCAGCATCGCCACGGTCACCGGCCCGACGCCGCCCGGCACCGGCGTGACCCATGCGGCGACTCCCGACCCCGGCTGGAAATCCACGTCGCCGACGATCCGGGTTTCGCCATCGCCGCCCGAAATCGGGTTGATGCCGATGTCGATCACCGCGGCGCCCGGCTTGATCATGTCGGCATCGACGAATTCCGCCTTGCCGACGGCGACGAACACCGCGTCGGCCCGCCGGGAATGGGCGGACACGCTGCGCGTCATGTGGTGGCAGACGGTGACCGTCGCGCCTTCCGACATCAGCATGAAGGCGATCGGCTTGCCGACGATTTCCGAATGGCCGATGACGACGACTTCCAGGCCCTCCAGCTTCAGGCCCGTGCGCTTGAGCAGCGTGACCGAGGCGGCCGCCGTACAGGGTGTCAGGTCAAGCTCGTTGTAAACGATGTTGCCGATCGAGGCCGGGTGCATGCCTTCCACGTCCTTCAGGGGATGGACGGTGCTTTGCAGCCGCTTGATCGAGATGTGATCCGGAACCGGGCGCTGAACGATGATGCCGGTCACCGAGGGATTGGCGTTGAGCGCGCGAATGGCGACGGCCAATTCGTCTTCGGTAACGCTTGCGGGAAAGCTCCGTTCCTCGAATTCGATGCCGACCTTTTCCGCCGCGCGGCGCTGGTTGCGGATATAGACATCGGCTGCCGATTGTTCGCCGACGACGATGGACACCAGCTTCGGATGCCAGCCGCCGTCCTTCAGTTGGCCGAGTTCTGCCGCGACCCGTTCGAGTATTTCGTCGGCCACGGGACGGCCCAGTAACGTCATCTGATCCATATTTCCATCTTCCGATCGCTGTCAGCGCCAGGGCGGGGCGGTGCCCGTCGAATGCCGTCGAGACCCTACGCCGCCTGACGAGAAAATTAAAATAGGAGAACCGGATGGAGAGATTGAAAAGCGGAATGAGGCGAAGACCATCAGCGGGTTCATTTTCAATCACGACAATAGGCCAAGGACAGCGCGGACCACGACTGTTTCCCATGCCGCGGGCCGCGACCTATACGCTGCGCCAACCGATTGAACCGGCGGCCCGATCGAGGCCCCGACCGGGGCTATGAATATTCGCCGTCAACGGCGTCCAGGCCGTGACTCTTTCGTGAAGAATGCGGTTCGCCGTCGCTCGGCTCAAAAAGTGACCACGCTTCGAATGCTTTTTCCTTCGTGCATCAGGTCGAAGCCCTTGTTGATGTCGTCCAAGGGCATGACATGGGTGATCAG
>JANQIJ010000194.1 GCA_028282185.1 Rhodospirillales bacterium | reverse complement strand
ATCGTTGATCCAGACCGACCGGGCGACGGTGAACAGCCAACTGTCCATCCGTGTGCCATCCGTCCATTGATCCAGACGCGCCAACGCCCGTTCGCAGGTGGCCTGCGCAAGGTCGTCGGCACGCTCCCGCGGTCCCGTTAGACCGAGGCAGAACCGCCGCAAACGGGGCAGCATCGCGATCAATTCTTGTTTCTTGGCGTCCGTCATGTTCCCGGACCGCAAACTCGTGCCATCGTCCATTTAAACAGCTCAGCCGGTGAATTATTCCATCTTGCGGAAAATTTTTTTTTGGTCACCATAAGGAGGCCGATGACGGGTCAAAGTTGATCATAATCAATTGATATATGGTTTATTTTTCAACATCAGATGATGCGCCGGGCACGCGTTCGACACCGGTTTGCAGCGATGGAGTCGCGCCGCTGGCGACAAATACTGCCGTCGCTCAAACAGACCGAGACACGGAAGAAACGGGAAGGCAAGCCGCAAGAATCTGGCTGGCCGGGTCGATGGTTGGAGGCCGCGCCATCGGTCTCGCCTTGATGCTGGCGGTTGCCATGCCCGGAATCGCCATGATCGTCCCAGAGGTCGGATTCGTGACACCCGCGATGGCGGACGACGACGATGGGGATGACGACGATGACGACGGCGATGACGACGGGGACGATGACGGAGATGAAGGAGATGACGGCGACGAAGGCGGCGATGGCGAGGATGATGACGATGCCAGCGCATCGACCGGCGGTTCCGGAACCGCTGCGAGCGATCAGGGCGGCGACGATGGCGATGATTCCGATGACCCCGGGAATGTCCTCGGCGCAAACCTGAGCGGCAATGAAATCTATGCGGCGCGAAGCCTCGGGTTCACAATCCTGCGCCAGCGCTCCCTGCCAAATCTCTCGCTCGTCCTGACCACGCTGGCGGCCCCGCAGGCAACGGATGCGGTCAGCGCGATCTCGGCCTTGAATGCCCGGACCCGCGGCAACCGCTTTGCCGCGCATCCGGTTTATTCACTCGCCAACCGTCCGACCGACGGCGAACATCGCGACTTCGCGCGCCGGCTGATCGGGTGGCCGGCGAATGCCGACCGCTGCGGCGCCGGCATCCGGGTCGGTATTCTGGATACAGCCGTTGACGACCGTGCATCGGCCCTCCGTCGCAGCGCAATCGTGCGGCGAACCGGCGATCGTGGCGCATCCAGATCGGACCGCCGCCACGGCACAGCGGTCGCGGCTCTCCTCGTCGGTCGGAACCAAGCAGGATTCTCAGGCACGGTCCCGGCGGCGGAACTATACTCCGCGGCCGTTTTCCGAGATGGAAAGTCCGGTAAGACCAGGCTGGAGAATATCCTCGTCGGCCTGGACTGGCTTCTGGCGCAACGCACACAGGTGATCAATTTCAGCCTGACCGGGCCGGACCATCCCTTGCTCAAACAAGCGATACAGCGGACACAAGCACGGGGCGTGCACATCGTCGCCGCTGCCGGAAACCAAGGCCCGTTCGGCCCGGTGGCCTATCCCGCCGCCTATCGCGGCGTCATCGCCGTGCCGGCGGTCGACCGCGCCCGGCGGGCCTACGCCCATGCAAATAGAGGCGACTACATCACGCTGGCGGCCCCTGGCGTCAATCTCTCGGTCCCGGGCGCGTCCGGCGGATTCCGCACTCTTAGCGGCACGTCCTTTTCCGCGGCAATCGTCACCGGCATGGTCGCCGAAATCCTCCGCACCGAGTCGGGTATGAGCATTGCGGGCGTTCGGTCCATATTGCGCCGAGATGCGCAGGACTTGGGCCGCGCCGGCCGCGACCGGGTTTTCGGCTGGGGCCTCGCGCAACACAGGCCGGCCTGCGGCAAACCGGGACCCGGCCCAACACAAGCATCGCAATAGACCAGTGGATTTCGCTGCGCGGATCACAACGGCAATTGCCTTGTGCCTGGGGTTCCCCGAAAGGGATGTCCCTTTGGACGATTCGAAGCGGCACTCCTTGCGGCGGTATTATGGCTCGACCCCGCATGGAGGAGAGACCCGGCGTTGAGCGAATCGAATGCCATAACCCCGCTGGCACAAGCCATTCAAGCCGCCAAGGACGGCCGAGTGAACGAGGCGGAGGCGGTATTGGGAGCGCTCCTTCTGGAATCGCCAGGGAACGCCGACGCCCATAACCTGAGTTTCGCGCTCGCCATGCGGCGGCGGGATTACACCCTCGCCCGCACCCGTGCGGAAGCCGCGCTGAAGCATCTGCCCAAGAACGCCCGTGCGCTCTGCAATCTCGGCCTGGTTCTGATGCAAACGGGCGACCATAAGGACGCCCTGGCCAAGTTCGACGCCGCGATCGACATTTCCCCGGGCTACTTCTTCGCTCGACGAAACCGCGGCCTGCTACATACCGCCTCCGACCGTTTCGCCGACGCCGTCGCCGATTTCAAGGCGGCGCTCGAATCGGAACCCAACCGTGCCGACACGCGCATCGCCCTCGCCGACGCACTCACCGAAACCGGACAGTTCGATGCGGCAACGGCGGAGATCCAGACCGCCGCAAAGCTCGGCAACGGCAGACAAGTCGAGCAGACCTATATCGGCGGCCGCCTGCTCTATCGCATGGGGAAGTTCCCGGAAGCCCGCCGAGCCTTCGCCGCCGCAATGTCGGCGGACCCGACCCGGGTAAAACACTACCAGGCATTGGCCGCCGCGAGTTATCACAGCGGCGATGTCGTCTACGGCAAACATGTCACCCGCACCTGCCTCAACCGCTTCCCCAGTATCGAGCGCAGTACCGGTGAACCCAATCTGCGGGTGTTGGTCCTGGAAGCCCTGGGCGAAGACTGCTTCACCACGATCGGGCGCAAGGGCCTGAACTACACACCTGGGAACTACCCGGCCTTTCTGCCAGCCGACCGGGTAGCATACACCCATGTTCTGACGGACCCCGTCGAATCGCTGGGCGACACCGTCGATGTCGGTGCGTTCGATCTCGCGATCAATAACCGGTCGGTGCACGAACGACTGGTGTTACGCGG
>JANQIJ010000180.1 GCA_028282185.1 Rhodospirillales bacterium | reverse complement strand
CCCCGCCAAGCGGGCCGCCGTCGGCGACATGGTCGATCCGGCAAGGCGGCCGGTGGTCTCATCCGGCGGCGACCGGCGCATCGCCGGCGATCGTCGTGCGATGCATGTGGCGCGCTTCGCTCATATCATAATCCGCCACCGCCCGATGCATCAGCGCTCGATTGTCCCACATCACAACATCCCCCGGTCGCCAGTGATGGCGATGGACAAATTCGTGCCGGGTCGTATGGGTGAATAGGAAATCCAGAATGGCCCGGCTTTCGTCTTCGGCAAGCCCGTTGATTCGCCGGGTGAACCCGGGGTTGACGAACAGGGCCGGCCGGCCGGTTGCCGGGTGGCGGCGGACCACGGGATGGTCAACCGGCGGCACCTTGGCCTTTTGTTCGTCGGTCATCGGCGGCCGGTTGGGCAGTTTGGAAAAAACGGTTTCATAGGCATGGGTATAGTCATGACAGGCAGTCAGGCCGCTCAAAAACGCCTTCATCGGGTCCGACAGCGCGTCATATGCGGCATGCATGGCGGCGAACATGGTGTCGCCGCCGGCCGACGGCACCCGTTTCGCATGCAGCATCGACGCCATCGCCGGTTCCGCCATATAGGACAGGTCCGAATGCCAATACTGGCCCGCGTAGATCGCGCCTTTCGGTTTGCCCTTGGGCGTGCCGTCCTCCGTCAGGTTGGAGACAACGAACACTTCCGGGTTCTCGGCCATTCGGAACCCCTCCAATAGGTGTTCGATCGCGGGACCGAAGCGTCTGGAAAAGGCGACCTGCTGGGCCGGATCCAGGGTCTGGTCGCGGAACACGACCAGCGAATGGGCGTTAAAGGCATCCAGTATCTGGGCGAAGGCCGCGTTGCTGAGTTCCGACGCAAGGTCGACACCCTGAATCTCCGCGCCCAGATGGCCAGACAACCGACTTACAACAACTGTCATGATTTGCCTCCAGTGAGTAGCGTAGCATTCACATGGGCATTGGAAAACCTGACAGAAGGCTAGACTGGGGACCCGCCTTTCGACGACGGTCCGGTCCCGACCGGCCCGGACTGTTCATCGGCCGCCGACTGGCCTACAGTCCTCGTGCGCCCGACTGCGGACGGCATAGACCCCGGACACGGCAATGGAGACCCGAAACATGAATTCCCGCGCCGCCGCTGCAGGAACCGACGGCGCGTCCGTGGCGGCCCGGCGCCCCTTGGCATGGGCGGACAATTCTGGCCCCATGAGGTTGTACGGATGCCGCGGCGCCTGACATCGACCGTCCTCTCTCTGTTGGCAACGTGCTGGCTGGGTCAAGGCACGGCCGCCGGCGACGCGCCCGATCATCCGTCGACAATCGGCATCCAGGTCGAGAACGACCTGTTCGGCGACGGCCGTGACCAATATTACACCAATGGCCTACAGGTCACGTTTTCCGCCGGCGACACCCTGGTTCCCGATTGGTACATCGATTTGCTGGGCCGCATCCCGGGCATAGATCCCGCAACCGACGATATCCGTTACGTCGCCGCCTTGGGCCAACAGATGTTCACGCCGGAAGACACCCAACGGATCGACCCTGATCCGACGGATCGGCCTTACGCCGGATGGCTGTTCGCCAGTTTCGGCGCGGTCGTCGAAAAACCGGAAACCGGACTGTTGCAGAACCTGTCGCTCGATTTGGGGCTGGTCGGGCCATGGTCCGGCGCCGGTTATGTCCAGCGGCGCTGGCATTCCCTGTTGAACGTCGGCTTGCCGCGCGGTTGGGGCAAGCAACTGCACACGGAACCGGGTTTGTTGCTGACCTACGAGGCGCGTCTCCGCCATAAACTGTTTGACAGGAACGACCGGATCGAAGTCGATGTCATGCCATCGGCGGGCATGGCCCTCGGCAACATCCTGGTTCAGGGAACCCTCGGTGGAGCGATCCGATTGGGTGACAACCTGGACCTGACCTACGGTCCGCCGTTCATCCGACCATCGCTGCCCGCCGCCGCCATGGTCCGGCGCCAACACGCGTTTGGCTGGAACGTCTTCCTGGGCGTTCAAGGACGGCTCGTGGGCCGCAACATCTTCCTGGACGGCAACACCTACGGGGCCAGTCGCTCGGTCGACAAAAAGAACCTGGTGGCGGACTTTCAGGGCGGTATCGAATTGATTCTCGGGCGTGCCCGCGTCACTTTCACGCAGATACTCAGGACCCGTGAGTTCGACGGCCAGAAACGGCGCAGCCAGTTCGGGTCGATCTCGGTCTCCTATATTTTTTGATCGCGCCGACGCCGCAGGTTCCGATCGTGGGCCGAAGCCTCGCCACGACGTTCCTTTCTCACTGGTCCGGCCTTTCTCACTGGTCCGGCCTTTCTCACTGGTCCGGCCTTTCTCACTGGTCCGGGTCGATTTCCAGGACGCTGCGCCGGCGGCGAGGCGTGGACGCCCAGACATCCGTGGCCACGAGGGCCTCCGCCTTGGCCTCGGACCGGTCGGGCACACTGGTCAGAAAATCGAGCTTCGTCGCCTTCTCGATCGCATCAATGCTGGTGATATGGTCTTTTGAAACCTCTTCCCGACCCGCTTCCTGAGGAATTCTCAGCGCCATGACCTCAACGTTCGACATACGTCCATAGGGATAACGGGTCGGATCGAACAGGATACAGTAATAGGCTTCGGGGATGTGGATGGTGAGGCCGTTCTTGCGCTCCAGTTTAGGCACCTTCGCTTCGTCGCCATTGAAGATCGGACCGATCAAGACCCAAACATGGTCCATCGCCGGGGCGTAATCGTTCAATATCCGTGATTCCAGCCGGGCCCAAATGCCCTGGTTCATCCGGGCATACTGAGGGCTCATATTCGACATCAAAAACGTCTCCATCTGCGCCAGCCTGCCGAATTGCTGGTTGATGGCTTCGTTGGGCACCAGGTGCCCCCGGTTCAATTGAACTTTTTTGTTGGAGTCTTTCGGATCCTTGATCTTGCCGAACGGCTCCGGCCCGACCCGCATGTTCGCGTCCAAGCGCTCATCATCGTAGAACAATTGGGGGCGATCATAATCCACGTTCTGATCCGCGTCGGCCACGCGATAGGCTGCCCATAGCGGCTGCTGCCGAAAGGCCGAGTAACCGACCACATAGGAGTGGTTGATCAGGATCGTCACCTCGTTATTGGCATCCTGGTTGAACGGCCGTCCGTTGAAACAAAACAGATCAATCAGATACTCGGATGACTGGCAAAGTTCATGGGTCCTGGAATTGTCGTCGGGAATTGTCGTCGGCGGTTGGTGTGATTGGCATGACGTTCCTCCCTTGGCGCTTGCTCCGTCGCTTGCCCGCTGACCGGCCAATGCCCTTAAAAGGGTTATTCTATCATGATTACACTTTTATTTTGATATCGTTTTTTATTTGAAGGGACTAACGGCCAAGGCCGGCTTGTGCTAGGTCATCAAGATGTTTTTGAGCGTTTTTGATGTCTTCAAGGTCGGCATCGGCCCTTCGTCGAGCCACACGGTCGGCCCGATGGTCGCGGCCAATCGGTTCGTCCGCCGAATGGAGCGCCAAGGGACCCTGCCGACGGTGACCCGCATGCGGGTGACGCTCTACGGCTCCCTGGCCTTCACCGGCAAGGGCCACGCCACGGACCGGGCGGTGATCCTGGGCCTGTTGGGCGAAACCCCGGACCGGGTCGACCCCAACGCCATCGACGATCTTGTCGCGGACGTCACCAGGCGAAAACGCTTGAAACTGGGCAACGGCCCGGAAATCGTCTTCGACCCGGAAGCCGACATCGTTTTCGATTACGGGCCGGCGTTGCCGGGACATGCCAACGGCATGGTCGCCGCCGCCTGGATGGGGGATGGCGGCAGGGTTGCGGCGGGACAAGGCAGGCCACCAGACAAGGAAAGGGCCTATTATTCCATTGGCGGTGGCTTCATCGCCACGGACGAGGAGTTCGCCCGCGCCACCGAAACGGCGGATGTGGCGGGCAGCGAATCCGACCAGGTGCCGCACCCTTTTGCATCGGCGGCGGAGATGCTGGAAATGGGCGCCGCGGCGGGCCTGAGCATCGCGGAAATGAAACGAGCCAATGAGCTTACTCATGAGACCGAGGCCACCCTGAACGCCGGGCTAGACCGCCTCTGGGCGGCGATGAACGCCTGCATCGAACGGGGCGTCTCCCAGGAAGGCACGCTGCCGGGCGGCCTCAAGGTCAAACGCCGGGCGAAAGATATCTGGGACAGCCTGCAGGCCGAGCGCGGGCGCAACGACCGCCCGGAGCATACGGTGATGGATTGGATCAGCGTCTATGCCCTGGCCGTCAACGAGGAGAACGCCGGCGGCGGCCGCGTTGTCACCGCGCCGACCAACGGCGCCGCCGGCATCATTCCGGCGGTCGGCCGCTACTACCTGGATTTTTGTCCAGGCGCCGATCAAGCGGGCATTCGCGATTACCTGCTGACCGCCGCCGCGGTGGGCGGATTGATCAAGGCCAACGCCTCGATCTCCGGTGCCGAAGTGGGCTGCCAAGGCGAAGTCGGCTCGGCCAGCGCCATGGCCGCGGCGGGCCTGGCGGGGGTCCTGGGTGGAAGCAACGCCCAGATCGAGAACGCCGCGGAGATCGCCATGGAACACCACCTGGGCATGACCTGTGACCCGGTCGGCGGGCTGGTTCAGATTCCCTGCATCGAGCGCAACGCCATGGGCGCGGTCAAGGCGATCAACGCCGCCTCCCTGGCGCTCAGGGGCGACGGCAGCCACATCGTGCCGCTGGACACGGCGATCGAAACCATGCGCCAGACGGGCCAGGACATGATGACCAAGTACAAAGAAACCTCCGAGGGCGGCCTGGCGGTGAACCTGACGGCCTGCTAGAGCGTGTCGCGCCTGGATCGGCGCAGGGGGATCAACGGCCCGCTTGCCGACCGCCACACGTCCCGCCTCGCTCCCATCCATTACGATTTTCCTTAGAAATACGCCGGGAATACACCACCCCTATGACCAATGGCTTATTGCCGTATGCGCGTATTAAGTTCACATTATATATTATATTTTACGTAACCGAGTCATTCATGAGGGGGGTAAGCACATGAAAATTTCCACGCGTATCTTTGCGGGCTTTTCCGGCATTATCGTTCTTCTGGTGATCATCGGCGCGATCGGCACCTTGACGATGGCAACCATTGGCGACGGGTTTAACCGATATCGGGCCCTGGCGCTCGAAACCAATGCGGCCGGCCGCGTGCAGGCCAACATGCTGACCGCCCGTCTCGCGGTGAAGAACTTCATCATCGATCCGACGGAAAAGTCGAGCGAGGAGGTCGAGAACCGGGCAGTCGCCTCCATCGGGCTCGCCTCCGAACTCTCCAATCTGGTCGACGCGGCCGAAAAGCGGGAGCGGATCAACGAAATCAGCGGCAACCTGTCCACCTATTTGGAAGCCTTTCGCCAGGTGACGCAGTTGCAGGCCTCCCGCAACGAATTGGTGTTGGAGGGACTGGACCGGATGGGCCCGGAAATCGAACGCACGCTGACGAAGATCATGCAAAGCGCCAAGGCGGACGGCGATGCGGATGCCGGATATCTTGCGGGGTATTCGCTGCGGGCACTGCTGCTCGCCCGGCTTTACGTGTTCAAGTATCTGCTGGAAAACGACAAAGGCGCCTATGACCGGGCGATCAACGAGCTCGACTATTTTCAACAGAACGCGGGCGAATTGACTTGGCAGGAAAACCCGGAACGGCGGGACCTTGCGAAGCAGGCCATGGGGATCGCCGCCGAATACAAGAAAACCTTCCAGCGGGCTTATGAAACGATCACCGAGAGAAACCGGATCATTCTCGGTACGCTGGACCGGATCGGTCCCGAGGTGGCGAACGCCATCGAGGACATGAAGCTTCAGGTCAAGGCGGAGCAGGACACCGTCGGCCCGGCCATGGTCGAGACAATCGACCAGAAATCGACTTTGATCGCGGTCTTCGGCGCGGCGGCGTTGATCGCGGGAATCCTCCTGGCCGTCTTCATCGGCCGGACCATTTCAAGACCCATCGTCGCCATGACCCAAACCATGGGCGAACTGTCGACCGGAAAATTGGACATCGAAATCCCCTCTCGGAACCGGCGGGACGAGATCGGGAAAATGGCAGCGGCGGTTCAGGTCTTCAAGGAGAACGCCCTCGAAGTCAAGCGGCTTGAAGAGGGACAAAGGCGTGCCGAGGAGAAAGCCCGGGCCGAAAAGAAAGCCTCCCTGCTCGCCCTCGCCGACGGCTTCGAGCAAAGCGTCGGGTCCGTCGTCGCCAAGGTGTCCTCCGCGGCCCAGCAGATGCAGGCGTCGGCCGAAAGCATGACGGAGAAAGCGGAAGAAACCACCGAGAAATCCGATACCGTGGCATCGGCGTCGGAACAGACCTCCGCGAGCGTGCAGACCGTGGCCGCCGCCACGGAAGAATTGAGCGCGTCCATCGGCGAGATCAACCGGCAGATGTCGGACGCGACGCAAGTGGCGACATCGGCGGTGGCCGAAGCCCGGACCGTTCACGGCAATATCCAGGGACTGGTGCAATCCGCGCAACGGATCGGCGAAGTCATCAACATGATCACCGACATCGCCGAACAAACGAACCTGCTGGCCCTGAACGCAACCATCGAAGCCGCCCGCGCCGGAGACGCGGGGAAAGGGTTCGCCGTCGTGGCCTCGGAAGTGAAGAATCTGGCCAATCAAACGGCCAAGGCGACGGAGGAGATCGGCAATCAGATCGGCAGCGTCCAACAGGCCACGCATTCCTCGGCCGAAAGCGTTGACGGCATCGCAAAAACCATCGGCAACATCGACGAAATCACCACCGCGGTCGCCGCCGCCGTCAACGAGCAACAGACCTCCACCGACGAGATTGCGTCGAATGTCCAACAGGCGGCCGTGGGTACCAGCGAGGTGACGAGCAACATCGCCACCGTCAACCAGACGGCCAAAGACACGCGCACCGAGGCAGCCCAGATTTTAACCAGCGCAAAATCCCTGAAAGACGACATGCAGGTATTGAATGGAGAGATCGACCAGTTCCTCGCGACCGTCCGGCAGGGCTGACGCAAATTCCGAACCATGGAGTATGGCAATCGATTCCCATCGAAAGCGACATACTCAAGTGCACCGTCCGGGGGCGGTTCAGGGACGTGCGTTTGGCCAGCCAGGCCGCCATGTCCGGATCGCCGGTTATCTCCCTATTCGCTTCGGCCGCGAAATAGCCGGGCGCGATGGCGTGCACGGTGATCTTGTCGGGCCCCAATTCGGCGGGCAAGGCGCGGACCACTCCGGTCAGTCCGCCCTTCGACGCCGTGCAGACCGCGTCTCCCGCCCGCGCGATGTGACCGGCGATGGAGACACATGGATGATCCGCCCGCCGCCCCGCGCGCGCATCTGCGGCGCCACGGCGCGGGACAGGGTGAAGGCCCCCACCAGGTTCACGTCCACGAGCTTGCGCAAGGCCGCCGCGTCCAGTCCGCCCAAGGGGCGGCGATCACGCGCCCCCGCGGCATTGACCAGGATGTCCAAGCCGCCGTCGGCTTCCAGATCCTCGATGGCGGCCTTGGTCATGGCGTCGTCGGTGATGTCGAAGGGCAAGGCCGGTCAGGAAGAGCACGTCGGTCACGGCCCGCCCCCGTCCGTCATCATTCGCCGCCAGCAGCCACATCGTGCCGCTGGACACGGCGCCAAACAGGGCGGCCGCCAATCGGCCGATCGAGCCCTATAGCCGGATATCTATGACTTATGGCGTATTGGCTGCGGCCCGTCCCACGTACATATTGGTGTACTCGAAAGCTGCAACGTCCGACGCGCAGGGTTTAGCGCTTCGTGTCGCGCAGTTTCACATGAAAACCGAGGTGGGAAGCAGAATGAACATATCGACGCGCGTGCCGATCGGTTCACGGGCACCGATTGCCGTTTGCAGCTATCGGCGGAACCGGCGTCGTTGCCGTGCGCAAGGCAGGCGACAGTTTCAACAGGTATCGGGCGCCGGTCTTGGAAACGGTCGGCAGGCCGCCTGATCCTTCGGCAGCGGACGGGAGGCCGCAACCAATGGCATTCGATAAACCGCAAAAGGCCCGCGAAGGCCGTGCGGCGCCCCCGGACGGCGGCGGCGCGCGGACGCGCGATGCCGCGGTGGCCGCCATCGAACGCCACCCGCATAGAGCTTGCGGGTGGATCAACCGTTTTGGCTTTCAGCTTCCCGACCCGCCATCCATGGGGTCCGCCATCCATGGGGAGGGTCGGATGAAGCATTGATTAAGAGCGCCTTTTGACATGATCGAAATTATCGTTTTTTCACTTGGCGGCAAGGCCGATACAATTTTGGGGCAACCGGTCCGGTCGGCCGAGAAAAGGCGGATCGGCAACAGAGGAGAGACGATGTCAATATTCCAGACGTCCAACAATCAACACGCAATTGCTACCTGGGGAGCGAGTAGATGAACATTTCGACGCGGATTTTTTCCGGATTTTCCTGTGCATTGATATTGCTGGCCATCATCGGTGGCATTGGCGTTTATGCGATCAACACGGTCGGAAGCGGGTTTTCGAAGTATCAGGCGCTGGTCAAACAGACCGTCGCCGCCGGGCGTGTCCAGGCGAACATGCTGACCGCGCAACTGGCTGTCAGGAACTATATTCTCGAACCCTCGGAAGATACCAAACGCGTCGTTCAGAACCGCGTCAACACGACGCAAGCGTTCGTCGCTAATTTGTCCGCCCAGATAAACCAAGAAGACCGAAAGTCGCTGATCGAAAGCGGCAATGAGAAGATTGCGACTTACCTGCAGGGCTTCACACAAGTCGCGGACCTCCAAGATGCACAAGACAGTCTGTTGCGCGACACGGTGTATAAACTTGGCGCCGATATCGGCCAAACATTGACCGACGTCATGAGCCGCGCGAAAGACGACGGCGATGTTGAATCGGCCTACAACGCGGCGCTCGCCCTTCGTTCGTTGTTGCTGGTTCAACGCGATGTAGCGAATTTTCTCGTCTACAAGGAAAACACGATTCACGACCAGGTGCTGCGCGAGCTGGCGGCGTTTGACGACATCACCAACCAGCTGTTGGCATCGCTGTTCGATGAAGAGCTGCAACAACTTGTCGCCGCCATGAAGAAACAGGCGGCGGATTACAAGGATGCCTATGAGAAGTCGTTCGGGATCGGCTCCGACAAGAATAAAGTGATCTCAGAGACCCTGGATCGGATCGGCCCGGAGATCGCGGAAACCATGGAGATACTGAATCAAGAGATCGAAGCGGAACAAGACGCGCTGGGCACCAACACCGAACAAACGGTCGATAGCAATACCCTGATCATTCAGATCGTCGGCGCCGTCGCCTTCCTGAGCGGCATCGTCGTCGCGGTCCTGATTGGCCGCAGCATCTCTCGACCCGTCGTCGCGATGACCAAGGCCATGGGACAGTTGGCGACGGGCAACCTGGAGACGGAAGTCCCATCGCAAAACAGAAAGGACGAGATCGGCCAGATGGCCGCGGCCGTTCAGGTTTTCAAGGAACACGCCATCGAGGTCCGAAGACTGGAAAGCGAACAGGAAGCAGCGGCCGAAAAAGCGGAACGAGAAAAGAAGGCTGCCATGGACGAACTGGCCGACACGTTCGAGAAAAGCGTCGGTGCGGTGGTTTCGAAAGTGACCTCCGCCGTCTCAAACATGCGGGCATCGGCCGAGCAAATGGTCGCCAAAGCCGAGGATGCGACGGACAAATCGAACACCGTCGCCGCGGCATCCAGCCATACCTCGACAAACGTCAAGAGCGTCGCCTCCACGACCGAGGAACTGGCGGCCTCGATCAATGAAATCGGCAAACAGGTGACCAATGCGACGGAGGTCGCGAATACCGCCGTCTCGGAAGCGGAGGCGGCCCATGGGAACATCCAGGGTCTGGTGCATTCGGCGCAACGCATCGGCGACGTCGTCAACCTGATCACGGATATCGCCGAACAGACCAATCTTCTGGCATTGAACGCGACCATTGAAGCCGCCCGCGCCGGCGACGCCGGCAAGGGATTTGCCGTTGTCGCATCCGAAGTCAAGAACCTCGCAAATCAGACGGCCAAGGCGACGGAAGAGATCAGCGCCCAGATCACCGACATTCAGGCCGCGACCGAAAGTTCCGCGACCGTCGTCGAAGGTATCGCCAAGACGATCGGCAACATCGATCAGATCACCGCGACGATCGCCGCAGCGGTGGATGAGCAGCAGGCCTCGACGGAGCAGATCGCCAACAATGTCCAACAAGCGGCAGACGGCGCCGAAAAAGTTTCGACCAACATCAAGGACGTAACGAGAAGCGCCGACGAGACGGGCACCGCCGCGCAGCAAATTCGCACCGGCACCGACGACCTCTCCGACGACACACAGTCGCTACACGCGGAGGTTGAGGCGTTCCTCCGCAACGTGCGCAGCGCTTGACGCTTAAAGCGCGGGGCCGGACGACAGCCGCGGGGCCCGCGAACCAGGGATCGAAGGCCGGCGGGGCGCTGGCGGACGCCTAAAAATGCGCCAGGTAGCCGCCGTCCACGGCCAGGACATGGCCGGTGATAAAAGCCGCCTCGTCGGACGCCAGGAAGCGCGCCGCTCCGGCGATTTCCGCCGGGTCCCCCCAGCGGCCGAGCGACGTTCGCTTCGCCAGCCAGGCGGCCACGTCCGGATCATCGACCATCGCGGTATTGGCTTGGGTGGCGAAGTAGCCGGGCGCGATCGCATTGACGGTGATCTTGTCGGGCCCCAATTCAGCGGCGAGCGCCCGGACCAGGCCGGTCAAGCCAGCCTTCGACGCCGTATAGGCGGCATCGCCGGCACGGGCGATATGGCCGGCGATGGAGGTCAGATGGATGATCCGGCCGCCGCCGCGTTCGCGCATTTGCGGCGCCACCGCGCGGGACAGGATGAAGGCACCGACCAAGTTGACCTCGAGCATCTTATGCAGCGCCGCCACGTCCAGAGCGTCGAGCGTGCGGCGGTCGCGCGCGCCTGCCGCGTTGACCAGGATGTCCAGGCCGCCGTCGGCCTCCAGGTCGTCGACCGCCGCCTCGGTCATCGCCGCGTCGGCGATGTCGAAGGGCAGGGTCCGGGCCCGGCCGCCGGCGTCATTGATGGCGTCCGCCGCGTCGTCCAGCGCCGGCAGGTCGCGTCCACCCAGGCAAACCCGAGCGCCGCCCAGGGCCAGGGACTTGGCGATCTCCAAACCGAGACCCCGCGCCGCGCCGGTGACCAGCGCGCGACGCCCGGCAAGTGAAAAGACATCCGCCATTACTCGGCGCGGGTGCCGAAGGCTTGCCAGATCGCCCGCGCGATATCCCCTTCAAGCGGGAACGACAGCATGCCCATGACCGAATACCCCAACAGCCAGGGCATCAGATAGAAGCGGCCCATAAAGAAAAACCAAGCGACATAGAGCGGGACGACGGCGTCAAACAGGAACCCCGGGGTGACCGGACGAAACACCCGCAG
This sequence comes from Rhodospirillales bacterium, assembly GCA_028282185.1. Classification (GTDB taxonomy): domain Bacteria; phylum Pseudomonadota; class Alphaproteobacteria; order Rhodospirillales; family Casp-alpha2; genus UBA1479. The sequence goes on along the minus strand of JANQIJ010000180.1, from coordinate 4,543 downwards.
CACCGGGTCCGTCATCTTGACGAAAGCCTTCATGAAGAAGAATTCGGAATTGATCGGCAGAAAGATGTTCATCGCCGAGCGCCCGATCAGGGTCCACATGATGATGCCCAGGATGTAATCAATGGCGAGGACGGAAATGGGCATGTGTTCCAAGGCGGAGTGTCCTCGACGTCCTGCGCCTCTGAATGGGCGCGAAAAGAAACCGCACCCTTATAAAAATCAACTGGGGCAAAAGCAAAAGAAACACCGTCAGGATGACCAGAGTCATCACAAAGAAGCCAACGGGCCACGACCCGCCCGTGACATCATAAAGCTTCTGATGGCTGCGATATCGCCAATCTCGGCACGACACGCCGCATTCTATCAATTAAAAATATAAATATATTACCATTGGTGCAATAATTTTATATTATAAAATCCATTATTACGCTCCGTTTATTAAAAAATTTCTAATACTGAGATATATTGGCCCAATACTTAGGGGTGAATTGGCCTCAGAAGAAGAATTTCTCTTGGCCTCTATTTTGCCTCTTGGCGGGGAATCGTTTGGCAAAGGAGCCAAGCGGGAACCGCCAACTACAGGGGTTAAAAATGAACATCTCCGCCCGCGTTTTTCTGGGCTTCGGCAGCATCATCCTGCTGCTCGCCTTCATCGCCACAATAAGCGTGCTCGACTTTAAGTCCTTGGGGGACGGCTTTAGCCGTTACCGGGCCTTGGCCCTGCAGACCAATGGCTCGGGACGCGTCCAGGCCAACATGCTGACCGCCCGGCTGGCTGTCAAAAACTACATCATCACGCCGTCCAACGAGACGGCGGAAGTCGTGAGACAACGGACAAACACGGCCATTACCTTGGCCGAGGACCTGCGAAAGCTCCTTCTTCAAAAAGATAAGAATGAACTGGTCGGCAATGTCGGCGAACAACTTACCGTCTACCTCGGTTTCTTTGGCGAGGTGACGAACCTGCAGGACACCCGGAACGATCTGGTCAACAACAAGCTGGACAAGATCGGCCCCCAGATCGAACGGAATCTGTCCGCTGTCATGCTGAGTGCGAAAGAGGATGGCGACGCGGAAGCCGCCTACAACGCGGGCCAGGCGCTCCGCGAATTGCTGTTGGCGCGGCTTTACGTGGTCAAATACCTGTTGAACAACAATGATGCCGCCTATCAGCGGGTGGTGAAGGAAATAACCTCCTTCGGCAACAGTGCCGGCGAACTGCTCGTCTCGTTGCAGAACCCGAAACGGCGGAAACTGGCATCGGAAGCTGTCTCGTTGACAAAGATTTACAGCGATGCGTTCGAGCAGACCTACAAAACGATCAACGCCCGAAACAATATTATCCACGGGACGCTGGATACAATCGGCCCGAAAATCGCCGACGACATCGAAACCTTGAAACTGGACATCAAGGCCGAACAAGACACCGTCGGCCCTGAGATGGTGGAAACCCTGAAACAGGACACGGTGACCATCACCGCGTTGAGCATCGGGTCGGTCATCATCGGTATTATTCTGGCTTTCTTCATCGGCCGGGGGATCTCCCGCCCGATCAATGAGATGACCGTGACCATGGGCGAATTATCCGACGGCAACCTTGCCGCCGACGTGCCGTCTCAAGACCGCAAGGACGAAATCGGCGCCATGTCGAAGGCCGTTCAGGTATTCAAGGACAATGCCCTGGAAGTCCAGCGCCTGGAAGAACAACAACAGGAAGCGGCGAAAAAAGCGGAGGCGGAGAAGCAGGCCTCCCTCAGGGCCCTGGCGGACGCCTTCGAGGAAAGCGTCGGAAGCGTCGTCACCAAGGTCTCTTCCGCGGCCCTGCAAATGCGGTCATCCGCAGAAGAAATGACGAGCAAAGCGGACGACGCCCGCACGAAATCGGATACCGTCGCCACGGCTTCGGAGCAGACCTCCAACAATGTTCAAACGGTGGCCTCGGCGACCGAGGAACTGAGCACTTCCATCAAGGAGATCAGCCATCAGGTCACGGAAGCCACACGCGTCGCAAACTCGGCGGTCGAGGAAGCGGAAACCGTCCACGGCGACATCCAGGGCCTGGTTCAATCCGCCCAACGCATCGGCGAAGTGGTTAATTTGATCACCGACATCGCCGAGCAAACGAACCTGCTGGCGCTGAATGCTACGATCGAGGCGGCCCGCGCCGGAGATGCGGGCAAGGGCTTCGCCGTGGTGGCGAGCGAGGTCAAGAATCTGGCAACCCAAACCACACGGGCGACCGAGGAAATCAGCAGCCAAATCGGCAGCGTCCAGGACGCCACCAAAAACGCCGCAATCAGTGTCGAAGGTATTGCCAAGACCATCGGCAACATCGACGAAATCACCACGGCGGTGGCCGCCGCGGTGGAACAGCAACAGGCGTCCACCAACGAGATCGCCTCCAATGTCAACCAGGCTGCATCGGGCACGCAGCAGGTCTCGTCGAACATCGCCGATGTCAATCGAAGCGCCACTGATACAGGCGTTGTCGCCGGGAAAATCCTGTCCAGCGCGGACGCCTTGTCCGGCGATACGAATTCACTGTCGACGGAAGTAACGAAGTTCTTGGAAACCGTCAGAGCTTCCTGACCGCGGACGGGGCCGGGCCGCGGGGCCCGGCTCCCCCAACGGACGCTGCCACCGAACCGCATCCGGCGATGCATTGGGGCTGCGGGACATCGCACCGCCAACTGACGCCGAAGAGGGCGTCAAAGGGACAACGGTGCGCCAGCCTTTGGCGCGGCGGCAAGACGTTAATATCCGCCGGGTTCTCGAAAACCGGTTGTCACGCAGTCAAGGCCGACGCGCCCACTGGGGCGCGGACCATCGAGCCGCCCCGGAAGACGCGCCTCGACCCCATGTTCAAATCTGCTGCCCGGACACCGCCCGGCGGTCGACGCAGACCGGACTTGCCAAAGCCGGATCGCCCGCCGGGCGGCAAATCGACAAGGAAAACTGGAGCGTGTCATCTCTAGATTGAAACAACTGAGATCGGCAGGCCGGGTTTCCGATGCGGGGACACCCCCGGGGGCCACCGGGGGCGCCTCCCGGGCAAATTTGACCGGGGACACCCCGTGGGAGCCGGCCTTCCTAGCCAGCGAACCGGAAACGGCGTCTCAACGATTCGATCTAGACATGACACGCTCTGGCAAAAGAAACGGGGGCGGAACCAGGTCCCGCCCCCGCGCAGTTCGGATCAGATGACGGTGTTAGTGCTGCGACCCTAGAACCGTGTCACCCGCCGGAACGCGGGTGTCGTCCACCATCTTCTGGATTTCCTCACTCGGTTCCTTGGTCATCAGGCTGACCACGATCATCGCGACGAAGCCGACGGTGATGCCGACGATGCCGAAACGCAGGTGGTCAAGACCCAGGAACTGCTCACCGCCGGCGAACCGAACGTGATACAGGTAGGCGGAACCGGACAGGAACCCGAGGATCATGGACGCGATCGCGCCCTCCCGGGTGGCCCGTTTCCACCACACGCCGAGAACCAGCGGGACAAAGAGCCCCGACATGGCGAAGCAGAACGCCCAAGCCACGGCACCGAGAATGCCGGTCAGCTTGAGGCTGGCGATGAACGCGCCCGCCGCACCGATAACGATGAGCAGGACACGCGCCACCAAAAGCCGCTTCTTGGTTTCCGCCTGCGGGTCGATGATCTTGTAGTAAAGATCATGCGACAGCGCGTTGGCGATGGCGAGCAGCAGGCCGTCGGCGGTCGACATGGCGGCCGCCATGCCGCCCGCGGCGACGAGGCCCGAGATCACATAGGGCAGCCCCGCCATTTCCGGCGTGGCCAGAACGACGATACCCGTTCTCATGAACAGCTCGTTGATCTGCAAGATGCCGTCCGCGTTGGCGTCCTGCACCGTGAGCATGCCGACGGCGCTCCATTTCTGGATCCATTCCAGCGCGTTCACATCGGCAATGGACTTGCCGATGATCGCCGTCGCCAGGTTGGGATCGAGAAGCTGCAGCTTGGTCAGCGTGGCCAGGGCCGGCGCCGTGAAGTAGAGCAGGAAGATGAAGAACAGCGACCAGCCGACCGACTTCCGCGCGTCACGCACGCTGGGCGTGGTGAAGTAGCGCATCAGAATGTGCGGCAGCGACGCCGTGCCGGCCATCATGCAGAACGCCAGGGTGACGAACTTCCAAGCGCCCATGCCGCCGTCGGCGGGGGCGTTGTGCAGCACCGTCAAGGCCTTCTGACCAGCGATCTTGGCCGCCGGCATCAATTCGCCGACCCCCAATTGCGGTTCCAGTTCGGCGATCCGCGCCACGGCATCACCGTAGAACAATTGCGGAAAGACGCCGAAGCCCTGCTTGCTGGACATCCAGATCACCGGCAACAGGTAGGCGATGATCAGCACGATGTACTGCGCCACCTGGGTCCAGGTCACCGCCCGCATACCGCCGAGCATGGAGCACAGCAGAATACCAAGGAGGCCGATCCAGACACCGAATTCAAAGGGAATCTGAAGCGCCCGCGCGGCAATGGTGCCCGAGGCATTGATCTGGGCCGTCACATAGGTGAAGGAGG
>JANQIJ010000146.1 GCA_028282185.1 Rhodospirillales bacterium | reverse complement strand
CGGGCGGCGTGAGATCGGCCACGGCAAGCTTGCCTGGCGGGCGCTCAACCCGTTGATGCCGAAGAAGGACGATTTCCCCTACACGATCCGTGTGGTTTCGGAGATCACCGAAAGTAACGGCTCCTCGTCGATGGCCACGGTCTGTGGCACGTCCTTGTCGTTGATGGATGCCGGCGTGCCCCTGGCCCGTCCGGTGGCCGGCATCGCCATGGGCTTGATCAAGGAAGGCGATGACTTCGCCGTCTTGTCGGACATCCTGGGCGATGAGGACCATCTCGGCGACATGGACTTCAAGGTCGCCGGCTCGTCCGAGGGCATCACCTCGTTGCAGATGGACATCAAGATCACCTCGATCACCGAAGAGATCATGAAGACCGCCCTGGCCCAGGCCCGGGACGGTCGCCTGCACATCCTGGACGAGATGGCCAAGGGGCTGACGTCGGCCCGCGAAGGCGTGTCCGACATGGCCCCCCGGATCACTCAGTTCACCATCAACAAGGACAAGATCCGCGACGTCATCGGCCCGGGCGGCAAGATGATCCGCGAAATCTGCGAGGAAACGGGCGCCAAGATCGACATCGAAGACGACGGCACCGTGCGGGTCGCGGCGGTCGATGCGACGGCCGGCGAGGCGGCGATCAACTGGATCAAGTCGATCACCGCGGAACCAGAGGTCGGCGCCCTCTACACCGGCAAGGTCGTCAAGGTCGTTGACTTCGGCGCCTTCGTCAACTTCATGGCCAACAAGGACGGTCTGGTACACATCTCCGAGCTCGCCAACGAGCGGGTCGGCCAGGTCGCCGACGTGGTCAACGAAGGCGACGAGGTCAAGGTCAAGCTTATCGGCATCGACGATCGCGGTAAGGTCAAGCTGTCGATGCGGGTCGTCGATCAGGAAACCGGCGAAGACATCACCGATCAGGTCGGTGAACGGTCGGGCGGCGGCGGCCGCGGCGGCAAAGGCCGCGACCGGCGTGAAAAGCAGCCGGCCTAGCCGATTTCCGTCGTGGGTCCGCGCGGCCCGCGCCAAAAACGCTCGGAAGGGGCGGTTCGTCATCGCGGACCGCCCCTTTTGCTGATCAGCGGGAACGGGGCTCACGGATTGTTTCGAAATGTTTCAGGAATGTTGCCTTTGCCCCAATTCTCTGGCTATTGTGCGGATCGATCCGAACAAAAGAACAAGGGCCTAACGCCCTGGTATATAAAGAAACAAACTGACGCGCCGAAGAACGGGATCGACGCACGTCAGGCCGCTTCGGGGAGGCGGTGCAAGGGAAGGCCGGGGCTGCCGTGAGCGACAAGAAGAACGCCTATAGCTATGACGATCTGATCGCCTGCGCCAAGGGTGAACTGTTCGGGCCGGGCAACGCGCAGCTGCCGTTGCCGCCGATGCTGATGTTCGACCGGATTCCCGCGATCCACGGCGACGGCGGCGCCAATGGCAAGGGTTATGCCGAGGCCGAGTTCGAAATCAAGCCGGACCTGTGGTTCTTCGGCTGCCACTTCCAGGGCGACCCGGTAATGCCGGGGTGTCTCGGGCTTGATGCATTGTGGCAATTGCTGGGCTTCTACCTGGGCTGGACCGGCGCGCCGGGCCGCGGGCGAGCGCTCGGCGTCGGCAGCGTCAAGTTCACCGATCAGGTCCAGCCTGACGCCAAGTTGGTAACCTATCGAATCGATATTCGCCGGGTCATGGCGCGCCAGATCACCCTGGGCATCGCCAACGGAGTCATGTCGGTGGACGGCAAAACCGCTTACGAAGCGGAGGATTTGCGCGTAACCTTGTTCACCGAAGTGGCACAGGAGTAAGGCGGCCATGAGACGCGTCGTGGTAACCGGAATGGGCATCGTGTCGCCGATCGGCAACAACGTGGCCGAGGTGACCGACAGCTTGCGCGCCGGACGGTCCGGCATCGTGTTCTGTGACGAATACGCCGAAATGGGATTCCGGTCGCACGTCCATGGCGCACCGTTGATCGATTTCGACGATCGGATCGACCGAAAGTTGCGCCGCTTCATGGGCAACGGCGCGGCCTACAATTACATCGCCATGCGCGAGGCGATCGACGATGCCGGGCTGAGCGAGGCGGAAGTCACGTCCGAGCGCACGGGCCTGGTCATGGGTTCGGGCGGGCCGTCGACTTCGGCCCAGGTCGCGGCCGCCGACATCGCCCGCGAAAAAGGGCCGAAACGCATCGGTCCCTACGCCGTGCCGAAGACCATGTGCTCGACCAATTCGGCCAATATGTCGACGGCTTTCAAGATGCGAGGCCTCAGCTATTCCATTTCCTCCGCCTGTTCGACCTCGGCCCATTGCATCGGCAACGGCTCGGAACTGATCCAATGGGGGAAGCAGGATGTGGTCTTCGCCGGCGGCGGTGAGGAGCTCCATTGGACGCTGACCGTCCTGTTCGATGCCATGGGAGCGCTTTCAGCCAAATACAATGACCGCCCGACCCGCGCGTCCCGGCCGTTCGATGCCGACCGCGACGGATTTGTCATTGCCGGCGGCGCCGGCGTCGTCGTTCTGGAAGAGCTTGAGCGTGCCCAGGCGCGCGGCGCCAAGATCTACGGCGAGATCGTCGGCTATGGTGCCACGTCGGATGGGGTCGACATGGTGGCGCCGTCGGGCGAAGGCGCGCGGCGTTGCATGCGCCTGGCAACCGAGGGTCTGGGCAATACGGCGGTCGACTACATCAATGCCCATGGGACCTCGACCCCGGCCGGCGACATGACGGAGATCAAAGCGATCCAGGACGTGTTCGGCGCCCATCGGCCGAAGATTTCATCGACCAAGTCGCTCACCGGCCATTCCCAGGGTGCCACCGGCGTGCACGAGGCAATTTATTCGCTGATCATGTTGGACAACGATTTTGTCGCCGCCTCGGCAAACGTGGACAATCTTGACCCCGATGCCGGCGATGCCAACATTGTCACCGAACGGATCGATGACGCTGGGTTGGATTGCGTGTTGTCCAACAGCTTCGGGTTCGGCGGGACCAACGCCACTTTGGCGATGAAGCGGTTTTCGGCCTAGTTCCAGAGCTCCAAAAGACGCGAGGTACGTCCTCATGACCGTAGCAGACGGCGGTTCCGACGCTCCCCCGGCGGACAGTTCAGAGGGCGCGGCCACGGGCTCGACCATCATGGCCGGGCGCCGCGGCTTGGTTCTTGGCGTGGCCAACGATCATTCGATCGCCTGGGGCATCGCGCGGATGTTGCGTCGACACGGCGCCGATCTGGCCTTTACCTATCAGAACGAGGCGCTGGCCAAGCGGGTAACGCCGTTGGCCGCGGACCTTGGGTCCGAGATCGTCCTGCCGTGCGACGTCGAGGACCAGGCCAGCATCGACGCGGTGTTCGCTCATCTCCGCGAAACCTGGGGGCGGCTTGACTTTCTGGTCCATGCCGTCGCCTATTCGGACAAGGACGAGTTGAAGGGCGCCTATCTGAACACCACGCGGGAGAACTTCCTCCGCACCATGGACGTCAGTTGTTTTTCGTTCACGGCGCTGGCCCGGGCGGCCTCTGAAATGATGACCGACGGGGGCGCCATGGTCACCCTGACCTACACCGGCGCCGCCCGGGTCATGCCCAACTACAATGTCATGGGTGTCGCCAAGGCGGCGCTGGAGGCCAGTGTGCGTTACCTGGCGTCGGACCTGGGGCGCAGCGGTATTCGGATCAACGCAATTTCCGCTGGCCCGATGCGAACCTTGGCGGGAAGCGCCATCGGCGGTGCCCGGCATGTTTACAAATGGAACCAGCGCCACGCGCCGCTTGGCCGGACGGTGGGCCTCGACGATGTCGGCGGCGCGGCGTTGTACTTGTTGTCCGAACTTTCCGGCGGAGTTACCGGCGAGGTCCATCACGTTGATTCCGGCTACAACATCGTCGGCATGCCCTTGCCGGAAAACCTGACGGAGGACGGGTGAAGCCCGCGCCGGTCCGTTCGCTTGGGGGGGCGTCGGTGACCCTGCGGGCGAAAATACCTCTTGGAAACCCGCTTATCCGCCTTTATATAATCATTCTAAATCGCGTTTGCGGAATCGTGACGTCCCCCGCAACGTGACCGCCATATGCCGGGGCTCGGCGGCGGGCGGCATGACGAGTTTGCCGGTTCGCACTTTCGCCCTGCAACACCGTTGACTAGAGAAAGATCGCCGATGAACGAACAACGCCCCTATAGCAAGGTTCTGGACCGTCTGCGCGGCGCCGGCTTGCGTCCGACCCGCCAGCGCCTTGCCCTGGCCAAACTATTGTTCGAGGGCGGGGATCGGCACCTGACGGCGGAAATGCTGCATGATGAGGCCCGCGCTGCCGGTGTCGGCGTGTCCTTGGCAACCGTCTACAACACTCTGCACCAGTTTCAGGATGCCGGCCTGCTGCGCGAGATCGTCGTCGATGCCGGTCGCAGCTACTTCGACACCAACATGTTGACGCATCATCATTTCTTCTGTGAAGACACCGGCGACTTGGTCGATATTCCCGCCGATCAGGTCCAGATCAATGCCTTGCCCGAGCCGCCAGCCGGCAAGACGATCGATCGGGTGGATGTCGTGGTGCATGTGCGGGCGCGCGGTTAACACCTTCTTCCACAATTTGTAATTATTCTAAACTTGACAGTAAGCGGCTGTCAGGACATATACACCTCAATTCGAATTTTATCCGCTCGACAGCAACATTGATCAAGGGAGAAGACCATGAGCCTCAAGGGCAGCCAGACCGAAGAAAATCTGAAAGCCGCGTTCGCCGGCGAATCCCAGGCCAATCGCCGTTATCTGTATTTCGCGCAGAAGGCCGACATCGAAGGCTACAACGATGTCGCCGCCGTGTTTCGCTCCACCGCCGAGGGCGAAACCGGCCATGCGCACGGCCACTTGGAATTCCTGGAGGAAGTCGGCGACCCGGCGACCGGTGAACCGATCGGTTCGACCGACGCCAATCTGAAGGCTGCGATCGCCGGTGAAACCCACGAATACACCGACATGTACCCGGGCATGGCCAAGACGGCCCGCGACGAAGGTTTTGAAGAGATCGCCGATTGGTTTGAAACCCTGGCGAAGGCCGAAAAATCCCACGCCGGCCGCTTCCAGAAAGCCCTCGACACGATGGAATAGGGTCCGCTGATCCACCGGTCCCGCAAGGCGCCGGTGGATCGCCGGGACACCTGCTTTGGCGCGGCCGCGTACATTGGCCACGTCAATTCAGTTACGGATCGGGGGGCTCGGCCCCCCGGTCTTGTATCGATCCCCATTTTTTGGGTCTCCGCCGCGTGCCATGCGACCGCCGTCGCGCCGCCTAGGATTACGAACGAAAGCGATACGATATGAGCGAAGGCAGCTTGGAAGCGCCGATCCGTCATCCCGTGCCCTGGGAAGACCCGGCGTTCTACGATGAAACGGCGCTGGACGAAGAACTGCGCCGGGTGTTCGACATCTGTCACGGGTGTCGCCGTTGTTTCAACCTTTGTGACAGCTTCCCGCGGCTGTTCGACCTGATCGACGAATCGGAAAGCGGTGAATTGGACAGTGTGTCGTCGGCGGATTTCAAGCCGGTTGTCGACGCCTGCACGCTCTGCGACATGTGCTTCATGACGAAGTGCCCCTACGTGCCGCCGCACGAGTTCGACCTCGACTTCCCGCACCTGATGCTCCGCGCCCGCGCGATCGAGCACAAGAAGGGCGGCGTCGGGTTCTTCGCGAAACAACTCACCGAGACCGACCGCAACGGCAAGCTCTGCTGCTCTATGTCGGGTCCGT
>JANQIJ010000113.1 GCA_028282185.1 Rhodospirillales bacterium | reverse complement strand
CGCTGCCGCGCAGGGACTACACGGATTGCAGCCCCGTGGCTTGCAGGGGTTGCAGGCGGCGATTTCAACCTGCGCCGGTTTCGGTTTGGCGACCGGGAGCAAGCCATCGTCCGACTGGGCGACCTCGGTCGCGGAAAGAACGAGGCCGGCGCCGAAGAACGCGGGAATCATGGTCGTGGAAAGCAGGGATTTCTTGAAGGTTGGCACGATGGTTTCCTCTCACGGATGCGTTTTGACGAAGGTTTGTCAGCGTCTCCAGGGGTGCTGAGCGGCGGACCGGTCAGGGTCTTTCACCCCACTTTCTGAACCCACCCTGCCATAGGGGCCGGTCCGGTGATAATCAGGATTCATCAAACTTTTGTGAGAGATCGCGACACCTCACAGCCAGGCTTCCATGCTTTAATGACACCGATTTCCGCCCCCCGAGCCTTGGAGCGCCCGATCGATGAACCGCCCCTATCATGCCTTCGCGCTTTTCCTGATGATGGGTCTTTTCATCCGGCCTGCCGGCGCCGCCGAACCGCCGGAAACGATTGCCATCCCGGCAGGGTCCTTCATTGCGGGTTCCGATAGGGCCGAACGGGAAGCCGCTTACCGGCTTGACGAATCGGCCTACGGCCACAGCCGGACGCGGCAATGGAAATGGTATGAAGGCGAAGGCCAACGCCGCGCAATCGAACTTCCGGCCTTTGCGATCATGCGATCCTTGGTCACCAACCGCGCTTATTGGGCCTTTGTCCGTGCGACGGGGCATCCGGCGCCCGACGTGGACCGAGAGACCTGGGCCGGATACAAGCTGATCCATCCCTACGGCCGGACGCGCCGCCATGCCTGGATCGGCGGCGAACCGCCCCAGGGCCGCTTGGACCATCCGGTGGTCATGGTCTCATTGACCGATGCAAGGGCCTATGCCGCCTGGTTGACGCGGGAAACCGGCGATGCCTGGCGCCTGCCGACGGAACGAGAATGGGAAAAGGCGGCGCGGGGCACCGACGGCCGGCGCTTTCCCTGGGGAGAGGATTGGCGGCCGGAAGTCCTGAACAGCCATGACAAGGGACCTTTTGATACCTTGCCCGTGGCGCGCTTTCCGGCGGGGCAAAGTCCCTTTGGCATGATGGACGCGGCCGGTCAGGCCTTCGAATGGACGGCGACCGCGGCGGGTAAGGGGCGCCATATCGTCAAGGGCGGTTCCTGGGACGACAGCGGCTGCGGCATCTGCCGGCCCGCCGCGCGCCACAGCCGCCCCGACAGGATCAAGCACATCCTGATCGGTTTCCGGCTTGTCCGTGAGTAGGCTGTCGGGGTGATGAGCCGCCGTTACACCCGGCGCGCTGATCGGCCCTAGCTTTCGACGATGATTTTGTAATCCGGCGTTGGGTTCAGCGGGCAGGAATACAGGTATTCGCCCGGCTTCAGCGTCACCTTGTAATCCTGGGTCTTGCCCTGGGTCAGGCCGCCGCCGGAGACGCTGGTCTTGGTCGCCTTGTGCAGCGGATTGAGCCAATTGTAATCCGCCTCCCGGATCCAGAACCCCAGTTGGTACGGTACATTCTTGTTGGTTACCCGAAACACGTAGTCGCCGGCCTTGAGCCGCATGACCTTGGCCTTGGCCAGGCGATCCTTGCCCGTCTTACCGTTGATCGCTTCGCAATCGGCTTTGCTGGACGAAGTAAAACCGTGGTCCTGCGGTTCAGATTCCAAGAACTGACAGGGTGTTTGGGTCAAGGTGATGACTTCTGCCCCTTTCGCGGTTCCGGGAGCGGACAGCCAGAAGGCGCCGATCGCGAAGGCGGCGACCAATGGCGCCAGCGTCGGGGAGGCGATCAAGGGGGTGCGGCGGACGACAGGGGCACGATGCATTTTTGGATGTCTCCATCTTGGCAGTACACGGCAACGGGGGACGCGCCTGAGCGTTCGCACCTTATCTATGTATCGACGCGGAAAGCAAATCAAACGGCGGTCATGAAATGGTGAGCGTTGAACACGCGCCGCTCGCGGAATTGTCAGCGCCGATGGCGCGAGTTGGTCGCCTTGTTCCCGCATGACACGGCTGCGGTGCGCATGGTCGCGACGCTGAAGCGCTATCTTCCCGGGTCGTAGGGGTCCGCGGGTCACGATAATTCAGGGGCGCAGCGCGAAGAACGGGCGCAGGCGGATACCGATCCAATTGCCGGCCAGGGCGGCAACGATCCAGGCCCAGCCATGCAGACTGGTGGAGGCGACGCCGGAAAAGAACGCGCCTATGTTGCAGCCGTAAGCCAGGCGCGCGCCATAGCCCAACAGCAGTCCGCCGAGGGCCGCCGCGACCGCCGGCCCCAAAAGCACCCGCGGGTCGGGCTTCAGGCGGCCGGCCAATGCCGCCGCAGCCAAGGCACCCAAAACGATACCTAAGTTCATCAGAGACGTGGTGTCGGACAAGACCGGCGCGTTGAGTGCACGTTCCTGGAATCCCCCGGTCCAAAAGCCGCTGGTCGCGGGGTCCCAGCCGATGGCCCGGGCGGCCTTCGCCCCCCAAAGCGTGAAGGCCCAGGTGATGGTCCAGGGATGCCCCGCCAACAACAGCGTGAGCCAATTGAAGAATGCCAGCAATAGTCCGGAAAACAACAGCGGCCAAGGACCGCGGATCAACCGCGCCAGGGAAAGACCACCTTGCCACCAAAGCGACTGTCGCTCGCGGAAACCCAGGGACCGGAGAACGGCGTAGAGGGCGATCAATAGACCAGCCTGGAGGAGCACCGCAGGCCCGGCGCCGAGAAAATCGCCGAGCGCCAAGCCCGGCAGCTCAGGGAGCTGTCGCCATTCGGCGAGATGCAGGCTGGCCCAGAACCCGCCGATGCAGAAGAATAGCAGTGTAATAACCATGCGCGAACTACCGCCACCCAATGAGAACAGGGTGCCGGACCCGCACCCGCCTCCCAACTGCATGCCGATGCCGAAGATCAAGGCGCCGAGGATCATCGCCAGGCCGACTGGTGCAACCGCACCGCCGACGCCGCGGCCGGACGTGGTTCCCGCATCCAACACTGGCGCGAACAGGATCATCGCGGCGATCAGCATGACTGCCTGGGCCGCGATCCCCGAAAGATCGCGTTCCCGAAACAGCGCACGATAAGCCCCGGTAAATCCAAATGCCGCGTGATAGAGGCTGATGCCCAGGCCAAGCCCGACCAGGAATAAGGGAGCTTTCTGAGGTGCCAAGAGGAAGATTTGATGGACGCAGGCGATCGCTGCCACTCCCGCAACTGTAAGAGATCGCCATTGAACGCTTGGACGTTCGACCTGGACGGTCATCGCGTTGACCCCTTGGCTGGCGGAGATCGCACGGCTGAATTGCAACGAGCGGCGTGATCGACCGCCGACTGCGCTGATGTAGGCAAACCCGCTACCCAGTTGCCGGGCGACGGCATCAAGGGCGCGGTCAAATGACGCCGCCGCGACGTTCGCAACCGTTGGCGCGAGAAATTCAAGGGCCGGGCGCGACCAGAACGTCGGCCTCTCGCGTTTTGCCTTCTCGGTGGCTTGT
>JANQIJ010000094.1 GCA_028282185.1 Rhodospirillales bacterium | reverse complement strand
CGGGTCATGCCGATCAACAGGATGATCCCCAACATGCTGACCCTGGCGGCCCTGGGCGCGGGCATGACCGGCATCCGCTTCGCCTTCATCGAACAATGGGAGGCCGCCGCCTTCGCCATTCTGGTCGCCGCCATCCTGGACACCCTGGACGGCCGGGTTGCCCGCCTTTTGAAAGGCGCGAGCAAGTTCGGCGCCGAGCTGGATTCGCTGTCCGACTTCATCTGCTTCGGGGTGGCGCCGGCGATTATTCTCTATCTTTGGGGTCTGCAGGATACGGGTCGGTTCGGCTGGTTCCTGGCGGTGCTGTTCGCCATGTGCTGCGCCATGCGCCTGGCGCGTTTCAACACCATGCTGGAGGACGAGCACAAGCCGGTCTGGGCCGGCCGGTTCTTCACCGGTGTTCCGGCACCGGCCGGGGCGGGCCTGGTGCTGCTGCCGCTGATCCTGTCGTTCCAGGTGCCGGAAACGGCGCTGCCCTACCTTCGCAATCCCTATACGGTTTCGGCCTTCCTGATCGTCTGCGGCGGCCTGTTCATCTCGACCCTGCCGACGTTCTCCTTCAAGAACATGAAGATGGCCCGGACCTGGATGGTGCCCCTGATGTTGGCGGTCGCCGTCCTGGTGGCCTTCATCGTCTCCGATCCCTGGCTGGCGCTGACGGCCATCCTGGTGCTCTACGTCGCGAGCTTCCCGCTTTCGATCCGCAGCTACCTCTGGCACAGGAACCGGACGGCGCCGCCGGCAAACACCGGCAATTGACCAAAGTCATATTGACGCAGGTCACAATTCATCCTGAAATGCCATGCGATAAAGGCGGCGGAAGACCGTACAAAAGACGACGGCGAGGTACGGTGCTTCATGGAAACAACCACCACGCGGCTGATTGGTCACCGGGGCCACAACTTAACCGGGGATTTGGCAGCCGCTTTCGCGTATTGGGATAACTGTCGAAAAGACCGGCTGGCGCCACCGTGGTCGGAGTTTCAAATGGTGAAGCTGCCCCTGGCGTCGATCCCCTGGTGCTCGGTTGTCGATGTCGTCCATGATCCGATCGATTTTATCTTCCGTTTTTGGGGGTCCGCCCGGACGAACCTGCAAGGGCGCGACCTGACCGGCCTTTCGGTCAGAGAGCTGCGGCCGGAAGAGTTCGCGCGTATGGTCTTTCTTCACGACGCTCAAGTCGTCGAGGTCAAACAGCCGATACATTCGGTCACGCGTTTCGAAACGGCACATGACGACCCCGGGACATGCGAATTTCTTCGCCTTCCGTTCTCCGACGATGGAGAAACGGTTTCCGCGATCATGGCCCTGTCTTCGTACAACGAGGCCGGAATCCGGGCGATGCACCAGATATTCGGGACCAAGCCGTTTCGCTACGGGTTCTAACCTTACTCCGCCGGCTGGGGCAATCCCTCGGACCCATCGCCCGGGCCGCCATGACGCTTCGCCCGCCAGTCCTGGAAATTGGCCCGCAGCATCAACAGCGACGGCGTCACGACCAGCGTCAGGATGGTGGCGAAGGCCAGACCGAAGACGATGGCCGTGGCCAGCGAACGCCACCATTGGGTCGAGGGCGCGCCGACCGTGACCTCGTGATTGACGAAATCGATGTTCATGCCGAGAACCATGGGCATCAGGCCCAGGATCGTCGTCACCGAGGTCAGCAGGACGGGACGCAGGCGCTGCGCGCCCGTGCGCAGGATCGCTTCGCGCTTGTCGGCGAATTCCAGCTTCAACCTGTCAAAAGTATCGATCAGCACGATGTTGTTGTTGACCACGATCCCGGCCAGCGCGATCACCCCGATCCCGGTCATCACGATCCCGAAAGGCTGGCCGGTCGCAAGCAAGCCGATGAACACGCCGATGGTCGACATGACCACCGCCGAAAGGATAAGGAAGGCCGAATAGAAACTGTTGAACTGGGTCACCAGAATGATCGCCATGATGAACAGCGCCGCGCCAAAGGCCTTGGACAGGAAGGCTTCGGCCTTGCGCTGCTCTTCGTCCTCGCCCTTGAAGGCGACATCGATCCGGTCGTCCAGACCGGCCTCGGCAAGCCAGGCTTTCAAGGCCTCGACCTTCTCGGGAGCCTGCACACCTGGCGCCACGTCCGCTTTCACGGCGATCACCCGTTTGCCGTCGGACCGATTCAAGGTCCCGACCTTGGGCTTGGGCGTGATGGTCACGAAATTTCGCAAGGGCACGGCACCCGTTGCCGTGTTGACCTTCATGTTGAAAAGCTGTTCCAGGGTCCTGTATTCAGCGGGATAGCGCACGCGTATGTCGATCTCGTCATCGGAATCGTGGGGCCGCGATTCGCCCAGCTTGATTCCGGTCGAGACGGTCTGAACCATGCGCCCGACAAGCGTCACGTCGGCGCCGAACTTGGCCGCCTGGGCGCGGTCGACCTCAATCTCCCAATCGATTCCGGGCAACTGCCGGCCGTCTTCGATGTTGATCAGTTCGCCGACGGCGTCGAAGCCCTCCAGGACCGTGGTGACCGCGCCGGGCAGAAGTTCCGGATTCCGGCTGGTGAGTTCGACGTTGATCGGCTTGCCCACGGGCGGGCCCTGTTCCTGTTTGCGCCGGTCGACGATGATGCCGGCCAAATCGGATGTCCGGTCGCGCACGTCGGCCAATATTTCATCCGCGTTGCGCCGAGTCCTCCAGTCGCTGAACTCCATGGTCACGGTGCCGATGATGTCTTCCGCTTCCTGGGTCTCGCGGTTCTTTCCGGTGCGCGTGTAGACGCTGCTGAACTCAGACATGCCAAGGATGCGGTTCTCCACTTCGCGCATCAGGTCGTCCTTTTCCTGCGACGCCAGATTGCCCCGGGCGCGAACCTGAAGTTGCGCCAGGTCGGGTTCGACCTCGGGGAAGAATTCGACCCCGCGCCCGAAGTTGGCGTAGATCACCTGAATGCCGACGAGCATCGTGACGGCGGCAAGCATGACTTTCAGCGGATGCCTCAAGGCACCGCGCAAAAGCCCCAGATAGGCGCCGGTGACGCCGCCGATATCATTCAGGTCCGATTTAGCATTGGCAGCGAGCCGCCGCGCGGTCTCCGCGTCCGCAGCACCTCCGGCCCGGCCGATGGTGCTGCCCAGGGTCGGCACGAAAATCAGCGCCATCAACAGCGATGCCGCGAGCGTCATTGACAACGTCAGGGGCAAGTACTTCATGAACTCACCGACCACGCCCGGCCAGAACAGAAGCGGCAGAAACGCCGCCAGGGTCGTCGCCGTGGAGGCCGTGATCGGCCAGGCCATGCGTTTGGCCGCCAGGCCATAGGCCGTCACCGGCGGCTCGCCCTCGGTCATCTTTCGTTCGGCATATTCGGTCACGACAATGGCCCCGTCGACCAACATGCCGACCGCCAAAATGAGCGAGAACAGGACCACGATGTTGACCGTCAGCCCCATGGCCGACAGCGCCAGGACGGCGATCAGAAACGAGCCGGGAATGGCCAGGCCGACCAATCCCGCCGAGCGCAGGCCAAGGGCGCCGACGATCACGATCATGACCAAAAGGATCGCACTGGTGACGTTGTTCTGCAGGTCCAACAGCATGATCTTGATCGTCTTGGACTTGTCTTGAATGAAGCCGACGTTAACCACGCGGCGCAGTTCCGGCGGCCAGCTCGCTTGCTCCTTGGCGACCACGCCGCGGACCTGCTCGATCGTCTCGATGATGTTCTCGCCAGTGCGCTTGACGACCTCCAGGACGATGGCCCGCTCGCCACCGATCCGGGCGAAACCGTCCGCGTCCTTGAACCCGCGCCGGACCTCGCCGATCTGACCGAAGGTCACGACCGCGTCGCCGTTGAACGCGACCGGCATGTCGAAAATATCCGAGACCGTTTCGAAAAGACCCGGCACCTTCAGGGAGAACCGGCCCAGGCCCGTGTCCTGGGCGCCGGCGGCAACCAACTTGTTGGACGACTTCACCGCGTTGACGGTGTCGATGGGTGACAGGTTGTAGCTTTCCAGCTTCACGGGATCGATGAGGATTTCCAAAAGTTCCTCGCGGTCGCCGGCGATCTGTACGTTAAGTACGGGCGACAATGCTTCGACCTTGTCGCGAAGATCACGGCCGAGCCGCAGCAGCAGCCGCTCGGGCACGTTGCCGGAAAGCGTCACGGCGATCACCGGGAACAGCGAGAAGTTGACTTCATGGACCGACGGCTCGTCCGTGTCCTCGGGAAGTTCCGGTTTGGCGAGATCGACGTTCTCGCGGACATCGGTCAAGGCCTTGTCGGCATCGAACCCGGCTTCGAATTCCAGGGTCACGTTGGCGCCGCCCTCGTATCCCTTGGCGGTCATTTCCTTGACCCCGTCGATGCCGCGCAGCTCTTTTTCCATGGGCCGAATCAACAGGCGTTCCGCGTCTTCCGGCGAGATCCCCTCATGGCTCATGGAGACATAGATGATCGGGATGTTGATGTCGGGATCGGCTTCCTTGGGGATTTCCACATAGGCGATGGAACCCGCGGTGAGAATCAGGATCAGGGTCAGGATCACCGTCCGCGCGTGCCCCAGGGCCGCGTCGATCAATGCGCTCATGACGCGTTCCTCGAGCGTTCGGCAATCGCCGATTCAAAGACCGGGCGGACCAGTTGGCCGTCGATCACGAATTCCTGGCCGACGGTGATCAGATCGACCACGTCGGGCAGACCGCCGAGCCAGATACCGTCCGGCGCATGGGCGATGATGCGCACACCCTGAAAGCGGACACGGAGATCCGCATCGACGTACTTCACACCGACAACGCCGGCGTCATTGAGCGTCAACACCGCCGGTGAGACCTTATGGGCCTTTTCCTTTCCGGCCCGAAGCACGACCTCCGTGGTTTGGCCGTCGCGCAAATCCCGGTGTGGATTGTTGATCCAGACGTCGACCCGGAAGGTCCGGGTCGTTTCATCGGCGCGGCGGGAGATGAACCTTATCTTGCCGGCGAATTCCCGGGCATCGACGGTCCGGGCAATGGCGGTATCGCCCTTCGCCAGGCTTACAACGTCCAGTTCCGAAATCTGGACGACGGCCCGCATGGGATCCGGGTTGACCATTGTGACAACCCTATCTCCGGATTTGAGATAATCACCGACGCCAAGCGGAAGGCTGTCAAGATAGCCATCAATCGGCGCGCGGATTTCGGTCCGTTGGATATCCAGACGCGCGGCCGCCAGTTCCGCTTTGGCCGTCTCCCATTCGGATTTCTCTTGCGCGAGACGAACCTGGGATTGGAAGCCCTTGCGCGACAGTTTCTTGGCCGCCTCGTAGCCGATCTTTTCGAACCTGACCCGCGCCTCCGCCTCGCGCAGCCGGGATTGCCGGTCATCCATGGCAAGCCGCAGGATGACGTCGCCCTTATCCAGCCACTGTCCTTTGGAGGCGGCCAGCTCGACGATCCGGCCGGTCGTCTCCGCCGTCACTTCGGCATCGCGGATGATGTCCGTGCGGCCGGTAACGGTGATCTCGCGCAGTCGTTCCTGCGCCTCCAGGCGGCGCACGCGAACCGTTGGCGGCGCCTTTTCAACCGCTTTCGTTTGACCGTCGCCGGCCACCTTCCGCTGGGCGTCGGCCTTGGGCGCGGCACCCGCTTCGGCCGGGCGGGCGTCGGTGAAACCGTAATACCGCTTGGCCTGTTCCAGATCGCCCGAGAACACCCAGGCGACGGCCGCCACGGCCAAGGCCAGGGCCGTCAGATAGGAGGATTTCATGAAACGTTTCATCGGTATGTCCTATTCGGCGGCATCCGCGGGCCTGGCCGGTTCAACCGGGGCCGCTGGCCGCGTCTGCATCAGCATGTCGCGGTTGGCTTCCATGTACGCGGCGATGGCCTCGTAAAACGCGACGCCCAGGCCGCGCGTAAACAAACGACCCGGCGGCACACCCTCCGGGTCGAGCGACTTGACGAAGGCAGCCCGGTCCTTGAAATGGGCCAGATAGTCGTCGAACACGCGGGCCAGATGCGCGGGTTCCAGCCAATCGGCAAAAAACATCAGAAAACAGGCATCGGACCGGATCTTGTCGCGGCCCGGGGTGATCGCCAGGGCCTCGCGAAACGCGGCGCGGCCGGCGTCGGTGATGGCGTAAATCTTCTTGTCCGGATGACCGCGCTCGCCCTCCGTCGCCTCGGGCGCCGGAGCGATGATCGCCACCAGGCCTTCGTCCAACAGCTTCCTGAGCGCCGGATAGATCGAGCCATACCCCGCGTCCTGGAAATGGGCGAAGGGGCCTTCCTCGAACATCTTGCGGATTTCATAGCCGGAGGCGTCGCCCAAAATCAGCGTCCCCAGGCAAAGTGTTCTCGAATCCATCTGCGGCTCCCATCAGGACATCGGGCGTCAACCACGCCGCGCCAGCGACATCAGGTCGATACCCAATCGGCCCGAGGAATGGAATATTGCATATGAAAATACATACAAGTTTATAATATATCAAGTCGATATATCATTTCGCAAAGCAGGCATGCGTCAGCCGCATGTCCCGGATTCGCCGACCAGGCCATTGGACTTAAGGGATTTTTGCCAACATTATCCGCGCGATTCAGCAACCGTGAACGAGTTCCGAGCCTAGCCCTTGGACTTTCACGGCATGCGTGCTTGAATTGTCGGAAATCGCATAGGCGACATTGCGGACGCGCCGACAACCCGACAAAGGAATCCGATGATGGCCATCGACCGTTTGAAGTCAGAATTGGATGGCCTGTTGCGCTATATCGAACGCTTGCGCCAGGAGGTCGCGGCGATGCTGAACCCGACGGAGGAGGACCACAAATTCGAATCCATGGGCGAGCAGTTGGACGCCATCGTCAAGGCGACCGAAGAGGCGACCAACACCATTATGAGCGCCCAGGAAAAAACCGAAGCCGCGGTCGGGCAACTGCGCGAGGGCATTACCGATCCCGATCAATTGGCGCTGTTGGACGAAATCACCAACAACGGGAACGAGGTGTTCGAAGCCTGCTCGTTCCAGGACATCACCGGGCAGCGGGTCAACAAAGTGGTGAAATCCATCACCTATGTGGAACGCCGGGTCGAATCCCTGGTCGATACCCTGGGCCGGGCGTCGCTCGCCAGCGTCGAAGTCGCGCCGGACAGCGAGAAGAGCGCAGACGAGGAACTGCTGAGCGGTCCGCAGCTCGACGGCGGCGGCCTGTCGCAGGACGAGATCGACGCGCTGTTCGATTGACGCGCCGCCCGTCCTTATTCCAACTCCTGAAAATGGGCGTACCGGTCGAACTGACGATGATCCAGGCCGACCATTACCTGCCCGCTTCGGCCCTGAAGACGCAAGGGGTCCAGCATGTGAACTTCACGGGTCGACAGACAGACTGGCCGATGAGGAGCGGCGCGCGGCACCTGCCCGAGGACGCCAAGCTCCCCGCCGTCATCTATCTCCACGGATGTTCGGGATTTCACACCGGCCAGCGTCTCGTCACAGCGTTCCTAGACGCCGGATACGCGGTCTTCGCGCCAAACAGTTTTGCCCGCCCCGGACGCGAGGAACTTTGCGGCTTGGGCGACATGGACGGGCGGGTCGCCCTGCGCAAGGAAGAGGTCCGCCAAGCCTTCGTCGGCAATACCATGGATCACGAGAAGGCCTACGTCTATTGGACCCAGGACGGAAGGATCATGGGCAAATCCAAGCGCGGCCCGACGGATGAGGGCACCTACCGGATCACCGATGACGGCCTGTATTGCCGAAAGTGGAACAACTGGCGGGGCGGGGCGGAATCCTGCGCCAAGGTGAAGCGCATGGGCGATACCTTCGCCACCGTCGCGACGAACGAATCCGTCCGGTCGACGTATACGATCATACCGGGAAACACCGAAGGCATGTGACTTTCCGATCGCGCCGGCCGGACTTGGCGGCCCGGGTCACAGGCGATCCACGTTCCACGGCGGGTTCTTGACGAAACGCTCGACCAGCCAATCGATGAACGCGCGGACCTTGGGTGCCTGGTGGCGGCCCGGCGGATAGACGGCGAAGACGTTGCGGTCTTCCTGGGTTTCGTAATCCTGCAGGACGGCGACCAGGCGGCCGTCGCGGAACGCTTCCCAGACCAGGAACTCCGTCACCCGGATCAGGCCGACGCCAGCCAGCGCCGCGTCATACAGCAGCGAGGCGTCGTTGACCTCAAGCGTACCGGCGACGTCGAACAAACGGGGGCCGTCCGGCCCCTTGAACTCCCAGCGGTTGATCGAGGTCTCGAAACTCACGCGAAGACAATTGTGGTCGACCAGATCCTCGGGTTTTTGCGGGATACCGTGGCGCTCAAAATACGCCGGCGACCCGGCGACCACACGCCGCACCGGGACCAGGCGGCGGGCGATCAGCGACGAATCCGTCAAAGTGCCAATTCTTAAGCCCACATCGACTCCCTCGCCCACGAGGTCGACCATGCTGTCCGACAAGGTGCATTGCACGCTGAGTTCGGGGTATCGGTCGAGAAATTGATGGATGTTCGGAACCAGGGCATAGCGGCCGAAGGCGGTCGAGGCATTGACCTTCAAGACACCGCGCGGCTCGGCGTGCAGTTCGCGCACCGCCAGTTCCGCCGCGGCGATCTCCTCGAGGATCGTGACCGCCCGCTCGAAATAGGTTCTGCCCTCCTCGGTCAGACTGATGGACCGCGTCGTCCGATTGAGCAAACGCGCGCCCAGGCGGTCCTCCAGGCGGCTGACCAGCTTGCTGACCGCGCTGGGCGTCATGCCGAGGCCGCGCGCCGCGGCGGAAAAGCCCCCGCCGTCGACGACGGCCGCGAATACCGCCATGTCACTGGTTCGATCCATGCATCTCTCCTTTTGTCCCCGACGCCCGGCACAAGTCCGACCCGATCAAACCATCGCGTCCCAAGCCGCGATCGCTTTTTGACCCATCGGATGCTGCTCGCATCCATATCGAAATTTAGTGAATATTTTTCACATATCATAGGCTTAATAACCTTATTATCAAATAATAAGCCGGATATTAGGTTCTTTTCCAACAAGGGACGGGCAGACGCCGTCCTCGAATTTTGCAAGGTATCAATGTGGGTGCCAGACGACACAGCCGACAAAGGAGAGATCCCATGACCATCGAAACCATGTTTTCCGGCCAGGACGCGCGCGCCACGATCAATCAATCGGATATCGACGCGGCTATTCGCAGAAGCCGGCGCCTGCGGTCCGAGGAATTTCGCGGCATCGTCGGGCGGTTTTTCCGCCGGGCGACGGACAGTTAGGAGCGGCCCCGAAGAAATCGGGTTGAAGCGGCCTCTTCAACCCCTCCCGGATGGTCCCCTCCCAGGGGCCATCCCTTTTTTACCCCCTGGCATCCAACGCGCCCCGATAGGCACACCCCCAAGCCCTGGGCCCGTCATCACCGGCGCGCGGGCCGGACGACCAAGCCGCCGCCGCGGGGACACGGACTCTTTCCTTTTGCGCCGCCGCGCCGCAAAATCGACCCTGGCGCCGCCCCCGCATCGCGTCCGGCGGCGCCGAGGGGGTCGCGGGCCATGACTTTTGATCAAATCGCCGTCCTGAGCCTTATCTTGATGGCCCTCGGCCTCTTCATCTGGGACCGTTGGCGCTACGACGTGGTCGCCTTCGCGGTGCTGCTGGCCGCCGTGGTGCTGGGCCTGGTGCCGGCGGCGACGGCGTTTTCCGGATTCGGCCATCCGGCGACGGTGACCGTGGCGGCGATCCTCGTCCTCAGCCATACCCTGGCCCGCACCGGGGCGTCGGAAATGCTCGCTCGGCTGATCGAACGCGCGGCCGGCAGCATGACCCGCCATATCGCGGCGCTGGCTGGCCTGGGCGCGGTGATGTCTTCGGTGATGAACAACGTGGCGGCCTTGGGCCTGTTGATGCCGGCGGCGATCCGCTCAACGGTCAAGACCAAGTACCATGCGGGGGCCCTGCTGATGCCGCTCAGCTTCGCGACCATGCTGGGCGGTCTGATCACCCTCCTGGGCACGCCGCCCAACATCATCATCGCCGGATTTCGGGCCGACGCCTTGGGCCGGCCGTTCGACATGTTCGACTTCACGCCGGTCGGGCTGTTGGTTGCCGGTGTCGGCGTCGGCTTCCTGGCCGTCGCCGCCAAATACCTCATCCCCAAGCGTCGCCTGGTCGCCGACACCACGGGCCAGCATATGCACATTGATAAGTTCCTGAGCGAGGCCGAGGTCCTGGCCGAAACCGACGCCGAGGGCCTGACCGGCGGCGAACTGGAGATGCTGGCCACCGATTGCGACGTGCGCGTGGTCTGCATGCTGCGCGACGGACGGCGCTTCGCCAAGCTGTCCAGGGCCGACAGCCTGCGGGCCGGCGATCGCCTGGTTCTGGAATCGACGCCGGACGGCCTGGACCGCCTGACCACCGCCATGGACATGAAGGTCGGCACCATGGAGGGCGCCAAGTCCGAGCGCATGATCGACGAGGACATGGACCTGATGGAAGCCGTGGTCCGTCCGGGGTCGCGCATGGACGGCCGGGAACTGGCCAGCCTGCGGCTCCGCCAACGCTATGACATGGACATTCTGGGCGTCTCGCGGCGGGGCCATGACCACCATGGCCGCCTGGGCCAGTTCCGCTTCCTGGCCGGCGACGTGGTGCTGTTCTATGGCCCCCGCGACCACATGTCCGACCTGCTGCTGCGCATGGGCTGCCTGGCCCTGGGCGATCGCGGCCTGCGCTTCGGCGAGGCCAGCCAGCGACAGGCATTGCGCGCCCTCGTGGTCTTCGCCGCCGCGGTCCTGTTGGCGACCTTCGATCTGCTGCCGATCGCCGTGGCGCTGAGCCTCGCCGCCGTCGCCATGGTCGTCTTCGGCCTGCTGCCCGTGCGGGAAATTTATGACGGCGTCGACTGGCCGGTGATCCTGTTGATCGGCGCCCTGATCCCGGTGGGCGCGGCCTTCGAGGGCACCGGCACGACCGGGCTGATCGCCCACGCGATCCTGGACAGCCCCCTGCCCGCCTCGCCTCCGGTGGTGCTCGTCCTGCTGATGGTCGTCACCATGGTGCTGTCGGGAGTCCTCAACAACGCCGCCACGGCGGTGATCATGGCGCCCGTGGCGGTGACCCTGGCGGATAGACTGGGCGCCAATCCGGACGCCTTTCTGATGGGGGCCGCGGTTTCTGCGTCCTGTGCCTTCTGCACCCCGATCGGACATCAGAACAACGCCCTCGTCATGGGCCCCGGCGGATACGCCTTCGGCGATTATTGGCGCTTGGGCCTGCCGCTACAGGCCGTCGTCCTGGTCGTCGCGGTGCCGGCGATTATGCTTTTCTGGCCGCTACAGAACTAGCCGTCAGGAGGGAACTCGCGAAGGTCGGCGAATGGCTTGGGCCTTGCTTCCCGCAGACGCCCGCAATCACGACTCACATGGCTGCTTTTGCCCGCTTTTTCGCCACCCTGCGTCAAATCGTCTAACTATTCGGCGGCGGACGGCGCCTCGGCCATCTCCGGGATCGGCGTGACCAGAGGTTCGCCGGCGAAAAACGCCTCGATGTTGCGGCGCATCAGCTTGGCACTGATCGCGTGGATGCCGTCGGTCATGCCGGCGCAATGGGGCGTCAGCACGACGTTTGCCAGGGTCTTCAGGGCGTCCGGGATGTTCGGCTCGTCTTCGTAAACATCCAGGCCGGCGCCGCGGATGACCCCTTCCTTCAAGGCCCGGACCAGGTCGTCCGTGGCGACGACGGAGCCACGGCCGACGTTGACGACGATGCCGTCCGGCCCCAGTGCCTGCAGAACCTCGGCATTGATCATGTGCCGGGTGGCATCGCCGCCGGGCACGCAGACCATCAGGAAATCCACCTGGCGGGCCAGCTCGACGACATCGTCCACATAGGTCCAGGGCAGGTCCGGCTTGGCCGCCCGCGCCAGATAGGACACCGGCATGGCAAAGCCCTCGGCCCGGCGGGCGATGCCCCGGCCGATGCCGCCCATGCCGACGATGCCCATGGGCCGGCCGTTCATCGGCGGGCGGGTTTCCGTCGCCGGGCGCCAGCCGCCGGCTCGCGCCCGGGCGTCGAACATGGGAATGTCGCGCAACACGGCCAATGCCAGGGCGAAGGCATGATCGGCGACGGCTTCCGCATTGGTTCCGGCCGCATGGGTGACGCGAATGCCGCGCGCCCGGGCAGCTTCAAGATCGACCCCGTCATAGCCGGTGCCGACGCAGCAGATCAGTTCCAGCGCCGGCAGGGCGGCGATCTCGTCGGCGAAGGCGCCGTAGGAGCCCGACGTCACCAAAATTCGCCCGGCCTGGCGCAGGGCGTCGTCGGGCGTGCCGTCCGCCAGGTCGAAATCGACCAATTCGAAACCGGCCCTCAATTCCTCGCGGAACCTGGGCGCCGGATGCTTGAACAGGATGACGGGTTTGCCTGGGGTGGTCATCCCTTCCAGACCTCCGGATTGATCATGTTGATCGGATCGCCGGCGGCATAGGCGACGATCTGGTCGAAGATGTCGGAGAACTGGATTTCCCATTCGTCGACGGTGACATAGCCGATATGCGGCGTGCAGTAGGCATTGGGCAGGGCCAACAAGGGCTCCGAGCCCTGGGTCACCGGTTCATTGTCATACACGTCGACCGCCGCCATGCCCGGCCGCCCGGCCTTGAGCGCGGCGACCAGCGCCCCCGGCTCGATCAGGCCGGCCCGCGACGTGTTGACCAACAACGCCGTCGGCTTCATCAGGGCCAGGTCCTCGGCGGTGACGATATGCCGGGTCGCATCCTTCAGGCGCATGTGCAGGGTGATCACGTCACTGTCGCGGAAGAAGTCTTCCTTGGAGGCGGCGACGTCGTGCCCCTCGGCCTTGGCCGCTTCCCGCGACGCCTCCCGCGCCCAAACCAGGGTACGCATGCCGAACGACCGGGCCGTATCGGCGACGGCGCGGGAAATCCGCCCGAAACCGTAGATGCCCAGCGTCTTGTGGCGCAGGGTCCGGCCGGGCGCCAATTGCCAGTTGCCGTCCTTCAGGGACTGCATCTGCTGCGGCAGTTCGCGCATCGCCGTCAGGATCAGGCCCCAGGTCATTTCCGCGGTGGCATAGCTCGGCGCGTCGCCGTGCTGCCCGGAACACAGCAGGATATTTTTTTCGGTCAAGGCATCGACGTCGATATGCGGATAGACGCTACGCTGGCTGACCAGCTTCAGGTTCGACAGTTTTTCGATCAGCGGCCGGCGAATATGGGTCCGTTCGCGGATCAGAACCAGGGCTTCCGTCTCCGCCAGGCGCTCGGCCAGGGCGTCCACGTCCTGGACATGGTCGTTCCAGATGGTGACGTCGTGACCGTCGAGTTTCCCGAAACAGGGCAAGGCGCGAATGGTGTCGAAATAATCGTCCAGGATGGTGACTTTCATGGATGTCCATTTTCCGTTCTGTGGGTAATGCGCGTTGAGGTAAGGCGTCCGGGCGCCGGGCTCAAGGCTCTTCAGGGTCTTGCGGCGGGCCTTTCAATTCGACCGTGTTGCCGTCCGGGTCCCGCAAGTAGATCGACGGCCCCATGCCTTCGGCGCCGTAACGCCGTTCGGTCGGGCCGGCCTCGACCCCGTGATCGGCCAGATGGGCGCGGATCAGGGCTTCGTCCCAAGGGTCGATGCGCAGGCAGAAATGGTCCAGGTTGAGGCCTTCCGTCACGGGCGCCGGGCCGCCCTGGCGGCCGATTTCGCCGGCGGCGTCGACGATGTCGATCAACGACGCGCCGGCGCGCAGTTGCGTCAGGCCGAGGCCGTCGACCCTGCGTTCCTCGGCACAGCCCAAGACATCGCAGTAGAACCTGATCAACGCCTCGGGATCGGCCGTGCGCAACACCAGATGGTCAAGGCCCCTCGGCGCGATGCTCATGAGGCTTTCCTCTTCGATGTCCGCTTGGGCTTCGCCTTGGCCTTGGCCGGCTTGGCCCGGGCGGCTTTGCGAGCAGCCCATTCGGCCTGTTGCCGGGCCTCCATCTCGGCGTGCTGTACCGCGTGTTCGCGGGCTTCGGCCATGATCCAGTCGCGGAACGCCCGGACCTTGGGCTTGTCCGCCGTTTCCTCGGGCGAGATCAGCCAATAAGCATGGGCCACGGGCAGTGTTTCGGCGAACGGCCGGACCAGGCGGCCGCTTTCCAGATCGCGCTCGGCGACCGAGGCCTTGACCAGGGCGACGCCCTGGCCCTGGACCGCCGCCTCGACCAGCATCCAATGGGGCGAAATCGTCGGCCCGGTGATCGGTTGTTGGCAGTGCACGCCGTGCCCGCGCAGCCAGATTTCCCAGGTCGGAAAGCTCTCGTCGATCTCATGCTGGACCGGGCTGAGCAGCGTATGGTCCAGCAAGTCCCGGGGTTCGCGGATCGGATGCTCGCCATCGGCCAGGCTTGGGGCGCAGACCAAATAGGCCTCTTCCTCGAACATCTTGTCCACCCGGCAGCCGGGATAGACGCCGGGTCCGTAGCGCACGGCGATGTCGGCCTCACCCTCTTCGAACCGGACTTTCAGGGATGTCGCCACCAGCATGACCTGAATTTCCGGGTGCAGCTGGGTGAAGTTCTCCAAGCGGTGGACCAGCCATTTGGCGGCGAAGGTCGGCGTCACGGAAACGGTCAGCGGCCCGCCGGTTTCGGACTGGAACAAGGCCTCCGTCGCCTGTTGCAGCTTTTCGAAGCCGTCACGCAGGCCGGGCAGATAGGTCTTGCCGGCCTTGGTCAATGCCAGGCCCCGTTGCAGCCGGTGAAACAGTTGGACGCCCAGGTATTCCTCCAGGCCCTTGACCTGGTGGCTGACGGCGGCCGGGGTCACGTGCAACTCGTCCGCGGCCCGCGACATGCTCAGGTGGCGGGCCGCGGCTTCGAAGGCGCGAAGCGCGTTCAATGGCGGCAGGGGTCTCATGGCGATACCTTTACATTATAGATTTTCTAACATCAATGCTGAGAAATGGTCGTTTGCGGGATGTTCGCGACAAGCGTAGGTTCCTTTCAACGCCGATGCGGAAATGCACCGAAAATCAAGGAAAGTTTCCGTTTTGTGACAGATTCAATGAAAGGGTCCTTGGCCTCACATGTCAGACGACAGCCGTTGGGCACCTTTTCACGGATTAAGGAGAGATAAAATGGCTTACAATCGCGAAATCGGACATGCCGCCCCGTTCCCGACCGGCGCCCTGCCGACCACCGAGGAATTGACGGCGCTGCGCCACCAGGCCTGGAGCCGCGACGTGCGCAACTTCCGCCAAGCCATGGCCCGCCTGTTCAAGTAATCGGGCGCCCGGGCATACCAGACCCCGGCGATCCCCCGCCACGGATCGCCCCCGACCACCGAATTCACTGACTCCCTGCCCCACCCGGCGTTCGAATCAGCGAACATCTTCCCAGCCGGGTCACT
>JANQIJ010000029.1 GCA_028282185.1 Rhodospirillales bacterium | reverse complement strand
GGTCTGGCCATAACCTGATATCCGGGTGAAGACGCAGCCCGGGCGGATCGCCTCGACCACCTCTGGGCCGAGGCCGAACCTTTCCAACCGCCCCGGCTTGAAGTTTTCAACCACCGCGTCCGCGCCGGCGATCAGGCGCTTGACCAGATCGATCCCGGCCGGCGATTTCAGGTTCGCGGTGACACAGAGCTTGTTGCGGCCGTGCACGGAAAACCACAGTGACCTGCCATCGACCTGTTCGCCCCAACCGCGCACCGGGTCGCCCCGTCCCGGCGGTTCGACCTTGATCACCCGGGCGCCCAGGTCGGCGAGCACCCGGGTGCAATGGGGGGCGGCGACAAAATGGCCCAGTTCGACCACGGTGAGACCGGTCAGCGGGCCGCCGGGCCCGGCCGGCAGATCCGCGTCGGCGTCGGCGGTGGGGGACGTCGGGTCGGGGGGCATGGGATCCGCGGGCGTCGGCGCGGCAGGCGGTAGGCTGGCGGGCATCGGTGTCTCCTGGGCTGGCCTGCGGGCTTTATAGCTCCCTTAACATAGGCGGCCCCAAACATGATTAAACAAGAATTCATGTATATTTAGCATCGCATATTGCGAAGGATCGCCCAGGCCGACCCAGGACCGGTCCCCGGATGGACGCGTTGCATCCCCGCGACGACACCTCCCTCAACGGCGGTACAGATAAATCGGCGAGCGATGGAGATCGTTCAGGCGGACCTGATCCACCGGCTGCCAACCGGGCAAGGCGAAGGCGTTCGACAGGACCAGGGTGCCCGGCTTCAGGCTGTCGGCAAGTTTGGAATCCAGCGGGGCCATCACCTCGGGGCAGAGAAAGCAAGCGACCAGATCGGCATCCCTGAGGTCGGCTTTCAGGGCATTGCCCCAACGGACGCGCAGGTTGGCCGGCCCGAACAGCAGGACCCGCAGGCGGCAGACCGCCCAGGGCAAGGGCGACAGTTCGATGGCGACGACCCGGGCGTCGGGAAACCGGCGGGCCAGGGCCGCGGCCAGACCGCCCCAGCCGGCGCCCAGTTCGTAGATCACGCCGGGCCTGGCGTCGGCGACGAGATCAAGCATGGCGCGCCGCGCCTTGGTCGAGGTCGGCATCGGCGGCACGCGGGACCAGACGGTGCCGCCCAGGACCAGGGCGATGACCGCCAGAACGAGGCCAAGAACGATCGGCTCCAGGGATAAAATTTCCATCGACAGAGGGAGGTTCCAAGCGCACATTACGGTTAATGAACAAAGGAGCATTTTTCCCAATGGGGGGAAAGATGCTTACCGGGGGCGTGCCAAGATGTTGTTCAAGTCCGCAGCCAAACGCATGAGCCAGTTGGGCAAGCCGGTGGATCCCAATTGGATGCGCAATCCGCAGGAAAAATTCTTCCGTTTCCTGAACCTGGACCCGACGGCCCAGAACCTGACCGGCAAGACGGGCGTATTCGTCATCTGGCATGGCGGGGTGCGCCCGGGCTGGGTATACATCGGTTCGTCGCGCAACCTGGCCAAGGATCTGGAATGGTGCCGCGACAACGAAGACATCATGTATTTCGAGCGGTTCGGTGGCCTGTTCGCCAGTTGGTGCTTCATCAAGAAGGAATTCCAGGCGGGCGCCGTGCGCTATCTGACCCAGGTTGCGAAACCGCAGGTCGCCAATCCGCTGGCGCCGACCGCCAACGTCGATCCGATCCCGGTCCTGTTGCCGGGAGCCAAGGCGGAATAATCGCAAAACCTGAGCGGACCGATCACGGTCCGCGACAGTGGCTTCACGCCCTGGCGTCAATTTCCGCGTTCAAGCATCCTCGTCGGACCGCGCCCGTGGCAAAGTTGCCTTTGCCCCACCGAGGGCGCATGCGCAGTCGACCTCGAGACATAAGTTAGTTGGACACCCGTTAACCGGACAAAGGAACAATTCGATATGTCGACCCAACCTGAACCCAGCTTCGATCCCGACCTCGCCGCCAACGCCGGCGACGACATTCTTTACGAGGTGCGGGACGGGATCGGCTTTCTGACCTTCAACCGGCCTGAAAAACGCAACTCCATGACCTTCGAGATGTACGAGCGCATGGCGCAAATCTGCATCGAGAGAAGCGAGAAACAGGACATCCGGGCCCTCGTCCTGACCGGCGCGGGCGACAAAGCCTTCGCCGCCGGAACCGACATGAAACAGTTCACGGTGTTCGACAGCGAAGCGGACGCATTGGCCTATGAGGCGCGGATCGACCGCACCCTGGGCGCATTGGAAGTCTGCAAGGTGCCGACGATCGCCGCGATCCGGGGTGCCTGCGCCGGCGGTGGGGCCGGCATCGCCGCCTGCTGCGATGTCAGGATCGCGGCCAAGGGATCACGCTTCGGATTTCCCATCGCGCGCACCCTGGGCAACTGCCTTTCGGCGACGGGCTTTGCCCGGCTGCGCGACCTGATCGGTGCGGCGCGGGTCAAGGATTTGATCTTCCGGGCGAAGATGATCGACGCCGAAACGGCCAAGGATTACGGCTTCCTGTCGGAAGTTTTGGAGACGCCCGAAGAGGTCGCGCCGCGGGCCGAGGAAATCGCCCGCGAGATCGCGTCCTACGCGCCGCTGACGCTGCAGGCGGCGAAAGAGATGCTGCTCCGCCTGCGCGCCCGGCTGCCGGAAGGCGGCGGTCGCGACCTGTTGCTGATGTGTTACATGAGCGAGGACTTCCACGAGGGGATGGACGCCTTCCTCAACAAACGGTCACCCCAGTTCAAAGGCAAGTAAGGTCCAAACGCCCCGGGCCGGGCCGGGGCGAAGCCGGCACCAGGTCAACTTCCACTCGGGCAAGGCCGCTTCTACCTCGCTCGGTTGCCGCGCCTGGTTGAACATCGCTCCTCGTCAATGAACCGCGGTCTTGGAGAAAAGGTTGATGACCACCACGCCGCCGACAATCATCGCCATCCCCAAGATGGCCGGCCAATCGGGGAACTGTTTGAAAAGCACAGCGGCCAAGAGAGCCGTCAGCACGATCCCCAAGCCGGCCCAAATGGCATAGGCGACACCGACCGGCACGCTTTTCAGGACCAACGACAAAAAGAAGAACGCAACGCCATATCCGGCGACGACCACCAGACTGGGAAGGAGTTTGGTGAACCCTTCGGACGCCTTCAGGGCATTGGTCGCGATGACTTCCGCCACGATCGCGATGCCCAGGTGCAGATACCACATTCTATTTATTCTCCCATCCCCTATTCTCCCATGCCGCCGCGCCCGGAAGGGTCCGCCTACCGGAATGGACAGGCATCGTTCGTCGGTCAACCTTCTGGCAAATGCTGGCGGAGCGATCAGCGATTGACAGCGATGAAAGGACGCGCGAAACCCGGGCGGAGGCAGCCTGGAAAAGGTAGTCTTTTGCCCGGTTGACGGAAAACCGCCCAGCCTACTCGGCCGCTGTCTTCAAGCCT
Source organism: Rhodospirillales bacterium (assembly GCA_028282185.1). GTDB lineage: Bacteria > Pseudomonadota > Alphaproteobacteria > Rhodospirillales > Casp-alpha2 > UBA1479. The sequence goes on along the minus strand of JANQIJ010000029.1, from coordinate 8,313 downwards.
TCGGCGGCCAGTTCGACGATCTCGCCCATGATCGCCGTCAGGTCGAAGTCCTTCGGCGTATAGACCCGGGCGACGCCCGCGGCCTTCAGCGTTTCCGCGTCTTCCGGCGGGATGGTCCCGCCGGCCACCACCGGAACGTCGTCCAGGCCCTCGGCCCTAAGGCGGTCCATCACATCACTGACCAAGGCGACGTGCGAGCCGGACAGGACGGACAAGCCGACGACGTGCACGGCCTCGTCACGCGCGGCGGCGACGATTTCGGCGGGGGTCAGGCGGATGCCTTCGTAAACCACGTCCATGCCGGCGTCGCGGGCGCGCACGGCGATCTGTTCGGCGCCATTGGAATGGCCGTCCAGGCCCGGTTTGCCGACCAGGATCTTGACCCGGCGGCCAAGCGCGTCCGACACGGTCTCAACGCGGTCGCGAACCGCCAGGATATCGCCGGCCGCCGTCGCCGGGGCGCCAGAAATCCCGGTCGGCGCCCGGTATTCGCCGAACACGCCGCGCAGCGTTCGGCCCCATTCGCCGGTGGTCACACCGGCGTGGGCGCATTGGATCGAGGCTTCCATGATGTTGCCGTCGCCTTTGGCCGCGTCGGCCAAACCCAACAAGGCCTGTTCCACGGCATGACCGTCGCGGCCGTCGCGCCAGGCGTTGAGGGAGGCGATCTGATCGGCCTCGGCCTCTTCCGAAACCGTGACGATGGCATCGGCCGAGCCGACCAGGGGCGAGGCCTCTGCCTGGGTGAACTTGTTGACGCCGACGACCACCTGGTCACCCGCCTCGATCGCCGTCAGGCGCTTGGCGCTGGCCTCCACCAGGCGCTGCTTCATGTAGCCGGTTTCGATCGCCGGCACGGCGCCGCCCAAGGCCTGGACCCGATCCAGTTCGGCAAGCGCCTCGGTCTTCAGGTCGGCGACCTTGGCGGCGATTTCGTCGGAGCCGTCGAAGATATCACCGAACTCCAAAAGGTCCGTTTCATAGGCGACGATCTGTTGCAGGCGGAGCGACCATTGCTGATCCCAGGGTGTCGGCAGGCCCAAGGCCTCGTTCCAGGCGGGCAATTGCACCGCCCGGGCGCGGGCGTTCTTCGACAAGGTCACCGCCAGCATCTCAAGCAGGATACGATAGACGTTGTTTTCCGGCTGCTGCTCGGTCAGACCCAACGAGTTCACCTGCACGCCATAGCGGAACCGGCGGTACTTGGCATTCTCGACGCCGTAGCGCGTCCGCGTGATCTCATCCCAAAGCTCGGTGAACGCCCGCATCTTGCACATCTCGGTGATGAACTTCATGCCGGCGTTGACGAAGAAGCTGATGCGGCCGACCAGGCGCGGAAAGTCTTCGTCAGTCACCTGGCCCGAGGCCTTGACCGTATCCAGGATCGCCTGCGCGTTGGCCAGCGCGTAAGCCAGTTCCTGGACCGGCGTCGCGCCCGCTTCCTGAAGATGGTAGGAACAGACGTTGACCGGGTTCCATTTGGGCACCTCGCGGGCGGTGAAGGTGATGACGTCCGACGTCAGGCGCAGGGACGGCCCCGGCGGGAAGATATATGTCCCGCGCGACAGGTATTCCTTCAACACGTCGTTCTGCGTCGTCCCGGCCAGAGTCTTGCGGTCGGCGCCCTGGCGTTCGGCGGCGGCGATATAGAGCGACAGCAGCCAGGCCGCCGGCGCGTTGATCGTCATCGACGTGTTCATGCGCTCAAGCGGAATGCCGTCGAACAACCGTTCCATGTCGCCCAAGTGAGAGATCGGCACCCCGACCTTGCCGACCTCGCCCTTCGCCAAGGCATGGTCGGCGTCATAACCCGTTTGCGTCGGCAAATCGAAGGCAACGCTGAGCCCGGTCTGCCCCTTTTCCAGGTTGGCACGGTAGAGAGCGTTCGATTCAGCCGCCGACGAATGCCCCGAATAGGTGCGGATCAACCAAGGGCGATCCCGTTCCTTGGCCTGTTCCGGCACCGCCGAAGCGTCGCCCGGGGCTCCTTTCCGCGCCGCCCCGCCATCTGCTGCATTTGCGAATTTATCGCCCATGAAATCGGCCTCCACCTCTGGAAATACCAATCTGTCACTCATTATAGTAATTTTATTACGCAAAATAGGAATTTTACGAAAGATCAAATTTGTGCGTTGCGAAGAAACCATAAAGCGGATATGACCCATTGCAAAGGGAAAAGGTGGCCCCGCAGGCGGCGTCGAGAACAATGGGCCGCCAGTTGGGGGTGCAAACAACAGCGTGATACGGAGGCGCAAACATGACCGAAACCGCCGAGATCATCGAATTCACCGCGGACCTGCCGAAGAAGGATCTATATGAGGTCGGTGAGATTCCGCCGCTGGGTCATGTCCCGAAGAGAATGTACGCCTGGGCGATCCGCAAGGAGCGCCATGGCGAGCCGAGCGACGCCATGCAGGTCGAAGTCGTCGACATCCCCGAGCTGGACAGCCATGACGTGCTGGTCATGGTGATGGCCGCGGGCGTCAACTACAACGGCGTCTGGGCGGCCTTGGGCCAGCCGATTTCACCTCTCGACTACCACGGGCAGGACTATCACATCGCCGGCTCGGACGCGACGGGCGTCGTCTATGCCGTGGGCGCCAAGGTCACGCGGGTCAAGATCGGCGACGAAGTGGTCGTTCACTGCAACCAGGACGACGGCGACGACGAGGAATGCAATGGAGGTGACCCCATGTTCTCGCCCTCGCAACGGATTTGGGGCTTCGACACGCCGGACGGCGGCTTCGCCCAGTTCGCCCGCGTCCAGGACCGCCAATGCATGCAGCGGCCGAAACATCTGACCTGGGAAGAAAGTGCCTGCTATACGCTGACGCTCGCGACTTCCTACCGCATGCTGTTCGGCCACCGGCCGCATATCCTGCGCCCCGGTCACAACGTCCTGGTCTGGGGGGCATCCGGCGGCATCGGCTCCATGGCAGTGCAACTTTGCGCCGTATCCGGGGCCAACGCGATCGGTGTGATTTCCGAAGAAGACAAGCGTGACTTTGTCATGTCCCTGGGCGCCAAGGCGGTTCTCAACCGCAAGGACTTTGACTGTTGGGGCCAGTTGCCCGAAGTCAACGGCCCTGACTTCAAGGAATACATGAAGGAGACTCGCAAGTTCGGCAAGGCGATTTGGGAAATCACCGGCAAGGGCAACGATGTCGACTTCGTCTTCGAACACCCGGGCGAGGCGACCTTCCCGGTCAGCTGCAACGTGGTCAAGCGCGGCGGCATGGTCGTGTTCTGCGCCGGGACCACCGGTTTCAACCTGACGATGGACGCGCGTTTCGTTTGGCAGCGCCAGAAACGTATCCAAGGGAGTCACTTCGCCAACCTGCAACAGGCCAGTCAAGCCAACCAATTGGTGATCGAACGGCGCATCGACCCTTGCATGTCGGAAGTGTTTTCCTGGGACGACATCCCGGAAGCGCATATGAAGATGCGGCGCAACGAGCACAAACCCGGCAACATGGCCGTGTTGGTCCAGGCCAAGCGGCCCGGCTTCCGGACCATCGAGGACTGCGTCAACGCTTAAAGCCTCAAGTACACCTCGTGAACGACCTTTGCCACTGGCGGGCTATTAAGGTAATTTTTATTACCTTAATAGAAATTGGCCTGTAACTATGGAAAATATATGGGGCTTTTACGGCCGTAATACGGAGTTGGCCGAGGTCAGCCGGATCATTTCGTCGGGCCGGTGGTTTTTTTGCGCAATATCGGGAAGGCGCCGAATTGGCAAAACGTCACTGCTGCAAAAAGCGGCGGTTGAACTTGCAGAAGGGAAGCTGTTTTACGTTCAAATTCCGGACAGCGATGAGCGGGGAGTCATCCATGCGTTCCGCGAAGCGTTGGACGATTTTGAAGAAACTTGGGGCGATGCGAGCCTCGGCGATCGGTTGCTCCAATCCTTCATTGATGTCGCTGCGGTTATTGGAATATTGAATCGTAAAGGCATCATCGTCGTTCTAGATGAGTTCCAATACTTTCACCGCAAGAAGCTAAGTCCGTTCACCTCTTTCCTACAGGCCCAGGTTGACCGCCTCCGGGACACGCGAGGCGGTGGAATTTTCGTCCTCGGATCGATCCATACCGAGATGATGGCTGTTCTCGAAGACAGAACCTCCCCTTTATTCAACCGTGTCACGCATCGAATCCAAGTCGGGCATTGGGATTTCGAGGCTCTGTTTGAGATGTGGCGGACTCACGAAATAGTTCAGCCTGGGCATTGGCTGTTTTTGTGGTCGTTGTTCGAAGGTGTCCCAAAATTCTACCAAGACTGTTTCGAGCAGCGTTTGCTGGGACAAACGGATGATTACCGTCAAACAACCATTCTGAGGCTGTTCTTTGAAGGCGCATCCCCGCTTCGTGACGAAGCCGCAAATTGGTTCTTAAACGAACTTCGCGGCCGATATGACAGCGTTCTCAAGCTTTTGGCGCGTATGGGCCCATGTTCACTGGGACAACTCCGCAACGAATACACCCAAGTTGGCGGGGGTGACGAATTGAGCGCCTATCTCCGCGTGCTGGTCGATAGATTCGGCATGGTCGAGAAGTTGCAACCCATCAGCGCAATCCCGAAAATGCGTCGCGGACGTTATGTTATTTCCGACAATTTTCTTTCGGCCTGGTTAAATGCGATTGGTCGGAACGTTCAAATGGCACGGGTTCAGCCGGTCCACAAACCTCTGGCACGGACGGATATGATGCTTGCCACACATGAAGGCACCGTTTTTGAGAAGATGATTCGACAACTGACGGAAGAATCATCCCAAAAAGGCGTGGGGGATTTCGAACTGACCGATTTGATTCGTGGATACTGGAACAAGCCGGACGGGTCGGACATTGAAATCGATTTGGTCGCAATCAACGAGGACCAGCGGAAGATCAGGTTCGGATCATGCAAACGCAATGCGGACAGCCACTCAGGAAGCGAACGTAAGAACTTCGCCGAACATGTTCATCGCTTTCTGGGGGAAACAAAAGAAGGTCGAAAATTCAACGATTGGCAGGTCGAAAAGGTTCTTTACGCCCCGGACTTCGCACCCTCCATACGGTCAGGCCTGGAAGAGAAGGGATGGATGTGCCGCGACCTTGCCGATTTCCAGCAACGCCTTTATCCAAATTGACGGAGAACCAAATCATGGACGCCAGCACGCCGGCGGAAAACGCCCTGTTGCCCGACCTGATGACGCTCTGCCGCGAAGGCCAGGACGCCGCCGACGCGGTGACCCAAGCCGCCCGCCGGCGCCTGGCGGACCTCTGCGTCAAGGACGGCCGGGTTTCCAGCGGGGCGCTTGACGTCCACCAATACGCGGCCCATGGCCTGGCCTGGCTGTCGACCTATACCGAGGGCCTGCGTCAGATGCTCGGCTGGGCCGAGAGGCTCGACGGCGGCGGTGATTTCGGCGAGGCGGAGCAGCTCATGCTGCAGGCCGCCTTCGGTGAATACCTGGGCCAGATTTCCGGCGGCATCGCGATCAGCCAGGGCGAGGTGGTGCGCCCGGCCGACATGGGGTTGACCGAGGAAGACCTGGCGCCGCTTGACCAGGATGCGGTCAAAACCCTGGTCCGGGGCGGCAACACGGCCCCGGTTCGGGAACGGCTCGGTGCCTTCCTGGCCGACGGCCATTTCGGGAGCCGCGGGCTCGGCGACGAGACCCTCGAATTGGTCGAGGACCAGTTCCGCAAGTTCGTCGAGGACCAGGTCCTGCCGGACGCCCATGAATGGCATCTGGCCGACAACCTGATCCCCCTGGAGGTCGTCGAGCAGATGTCGGAACTGGGCGTCTTCGGTCTGACCGTGCCGGAAGAAAACGGCGGCCTCGGCATGGGCAAAATGGCCATGTGCGTGGTGACGGAGGAACTGTCGCGCGGCTATATCGGCGTCGGCTCGCTCGGCACCCGCTCGGAAATCGCCGCCGAACTGATCCGGCTCGGCGGCACGGACGATCAAAAGGCCCATTACCTGCCGAAGATCGCATCGGGCGAAATCCTGCCGACGGCGGTGTTCACGGAACCCAACACGGGCTCCGACCTGGCGAGCCTGAGGACCCGCGCCCTCAAGGACGGCGGCGATTACGTGGTCACCGGCAACAAGACCTGGATCACCCATGCGGCGCGGTCGGACCTGATGACGCTCCTGGTGCGCACCGATCCGGAAGAGCCGGGATACAAGGGCCTTTCCATGCTGTTGGCGGAAAAACCGCGCGGCACGGACGAACACCCGTTCCCGGCGGACGGCATGACCGGGGGTGAGATCGAGGTTCTGGGCTATCGCGGCATGAAGGAATACGAAATCGGCTTTGACGGCTTCCGCGTGCCGCAGGGGCAGCTCTTGGGCGGGGCCGAGGGCCAGGGCTTCAAACAGTTGATGGCGACCTTCGAATCGGCGCGGATTCAAACCGCGGCGCGCGCCGTCGGCGTGGCCCAGAACGCCATGGAACTGGGCCTGCAATACGCTCTTGAGCGCAACCAATTCGGCAGCATGATCCACGCCTTCCCGCGGGTCCACGGCAAACTCGCCTGGATGGCGGTGGAAACCATGATCGCCCGTCAGCTGACCTATTTCGCGGCGCGGGAGAAGGATTCCGACCGGCGCTGCGACATCGAAGCCGGCATGGCCAAGCTGTTGGGCGCGCGCACCGCCTGGTCCAATGCCGACAACGCCCTGCAGATCCACGGCGGCAACGGCTATGCGCTCGAATATCCCATTTCCCGGGTGATCTGCGACGCCCGCATCCTCAACATCTTCGAGGGCGCGGCGGAAATCCAGGCGCAAGTGATCGCCAAGGGCCTTTTGTCCGGACGCAATTGACCGCCGCCGGAAGGCCGGTCGCGCCCTGTCCCCCGTGCCAGGCCGAATCTTCGGTCATCGCCCCCGGCCGCGTAATGCCCGGCAAGCGCTGTCACGTAATGCAAACGTCACGCTGCCGCCATTGTTCGGCCACCCACGGGCAAGCATACTTGTTCGCAGGCACGGCACATTTGCTGCATTGCAATATCAACTCGTGACATGCCGCTTGCTTCGTCTTGCCTGGCTGCGGCACCGCCAGGCGGGGCGCATCGGCACGGAAGGACAAGCACCATGCGAAACGAGGCGGCAGAACAGGTTCTTTTGGATTTCAGACATTGGTCCGATGCTCTTCGGTCCGAACCCTCCCTGTCACTGCTCGATGCCGGCCTTGACCGGGACGAACGCGCGTTTCGTCTGCAAACCTCGAAAGACTTGACCGAACTGACCAACCTGGCGGTGGTCCACTTGATGCGTTCGGGCGCGCCGGAATACGACCGGCAGAGCGCCGAAGCCCTGTTGGCCGCGGTCGACACGGCCCGCGCGACAGTCAATCGGATAATCCAGGACGGCCCGCCCGAAGCAATCCTCGACCTGGCGCATCGGGCCATCGACCTGGCGTCTCGGGCGACCACCCGAGGCACCAGCCGCGCCGCCTGACCTGGGCCGGTCGCGGCCGCCCTGGGGCGCCCTACCGCACCCGGCGCGCGGACCCAGAGCGGATAATCGGTGACCTTGGCCGGTGAAGGCGCTATACCTTGCCGATGGACGGTTTTTTCGTCGCACTCCTGGTTTTCGCCATGGTTCTGACGCTGCTTGTGCTGTTTGTCGGCATCGGCGGCTTTGCGGCCGGCGGCGAATTCAATCGGAAATACGCCAACAAGCTGATGCGGGCCCGCGTCCTGATGCAGGGGATCGCCCTTATCCTGTTTGCGATCGTGCTGTTGATGAGCGAGTCATAATCAGGCACCCCTTTCATCCCTTGCGCGAAATGACCATGTGAGAATCCGCCGGCTTGAAGGCCGCAACGTGCCCGCGCCCCGCCGTGGGCGCCCGCCCTGGGGCCGACCGTCGACCGGCTAGGCAACGGACGCAAAACGGAGAGGAGCATCCCCTTGGTCACACTGACGAAAATCTATACCCGCGGTGGCGATGGCGGTGAAACCTCGTTGGGGTCCGGCGACCGGGTCGCGAAACATGACCCACGCGTTGCCGCCTATGGCACCGTGGACGAAGCCAACGCAGCCATCGGTCTGGCCCGCCTGCACTGCGCGGACACCGAAACCGACGCCATGCTGAGCCGCGTGCAGAACGATCTGTTCGACCTGGGCGCTGATCTCTGCACGCCCGAAGGCGGCGCCCGATCAGAGGGCGCGCTGCGCGTCACCGCGAACCAGGTCACACGCTTGGAGACGGAAATCGACACCATGAACGCGGATCTCGAACCGCTGACCTCCTTTGTCCTGCCGGGCGGCACCCCGGCGGCGGCGCATCTGCACCTGGCGCGCACGATCGTCCGC
>JANQIJ010000420.1 GCA_028282185.1 Rhodospirillales bacterium | reverse complement strand
GACCAAGTGATCCTCGTGATCGACGACGACGACTTGACGCTGAAGACCCTGGGCCTTCTCTTGGAAGACTTGGCGACGGTGGAAACGGCGATGTCGGGCCGTGAAGCGCTTGAAAAACTGGGCTCGATGACGCCCGACCTAATCATCCTTGACGTCGACATGCCGCAAATGGACGGCTATGAATTCTGCGACCAGCTCAAGGCCGACGAGCAGTGGCGCGAAATCCCGGTTGCCTTCCTCACGGCGCGGACCACCAACAAGGATGAAGAACGGGGCCTTGATGCAGGCGCCATCGACTTCATCCGCAAACCCGTGTCGCCGAAGATTCTGACCGCCCGGACCTCGAACATCCTTGAGCTACAGGCGGCCAAGCGGAACCTGCTGCGCCTGGCAACGACCGATTCGTTGACCGGCGCCTTCAATCGGCGGCATTTCTACGAAGCAGGGCATGCCGAGTACAAACGAAGCCAGCGTTACGGTCATGTGTTGACCCTGTTGATGCTCGACGTCGACCATTTCAAGTCGGTCAACGACATTCATGGCCACGCGGTTGGCGATGACGCGCTGAAGGCGACCGTCACCGCGATTCACAACGTGCTGAGAACGGAAGACGTTCTGGGCCGCCTGGGCGGGGAGGAGTTCGCGGTGATGCTGCCGGAAACGCCGCTTGAGGGCGCGATGGACGTCGGCGAACGCATTCGCAAGGCAATTTCCGAAATCGTCGTTGAAACGCCGACGTCGCCTTTGAGTTTTACCATCAGCATCGGTGCCTCGCAGGTCATCCCCGACGACAAGGACATCGACGGCGCGCTCAGCCGGGCGGACAAGGCGCTTTACGCGGCCAAGGAAGGCGGCCGCAACCGCGTCGCCGCCGCCTGACCCGCGGACGACGCGGGCGTAACCGGCCGGTTTCGGCGCCATCGGTCGTTCCACCTGCGCGATCCGGGCGGCGCCCCAGCAGCAAGTAGCATTTCGGCCGGTCGCGGCGCCGACCGACGGATGCGACAGGCCCGCCGTTCTACTGCACCGCCGCCGCCCGGGCCTGGACCACCTGCTCCGCTTCCTTGCCCTGCAGTTCCTGAAGATGGTCGAATTCCCAATCGAAGGTGCCGACCCCCATGGTCATCGATCGCAGTTCGATCACCAGGTCATGCATTTCCGATTGCGGCAACTGGACCTCGACCTCGTCCCATCCGGCCCACCCGGGTTTGGCGTCGAAGCCGAGGATCTGACCGCGCCGGCCGGAGACCAGACGCTGAATGCGCGAAGTGAATTCCGACGGCAACGAGACGGTCACCTTGCAGATCGGTTCCAACAGCACCGGATTGCAGTTCGGCATGCCTTCGCGCATCGCCTGCTGGGCGGCTTTTCGGAACGCCATGTCGGACGAGTCCACATTGTGATATTGGCCGTCCGTAAGGGTCACCGCAACATCGACCACGGGGAAGCCGAGCGGCCCGCGCGACAGGTATTCCTTGATCCCGGCTTCGACCGCGGGAATGTACTGTTTCGGCACGACGCCGCCGGAAATCGTGTCGGCGAAAGCGAAGCCGTCGCCCCGGGGCAACGGCTTGATGTCGATATGCACGTCGCCGAATTCGCCGCTGCCGCCCGATTGCTTCTTATGCCGGGCGTGTTGGGACGCCGGTTTGCGGATAGTTTCCTTGTAAGGCACCTGCGGGCGATGGCCCTCGACCCCGATGTTGAACTTGTTCTTCATCTTGTCGATGGCGATCAGCAAGTGCATTTCCCCCTGCCCCCAGAGCAGCATCTCGCCGGTGTCGGGGTTGTGGTCGCGCGACACCGAGGGGTCTTCTTCCATCACCTTGGCGAGCGCCGTCGACAGCTTGACCTCGTCACCCCGATCCGCCGCATGCACCGCCATGGAGAACAGCGGCGTAATGGGCGCCGGCCAATCCATACCCGAAGCCCCGCCCGAAGCACTGACCAGATCGCCCGTCGCGACATCGTCCATTCGGCCGAGCGCGACGACGCTGCCGGGGCCGGCTTTGGCGGTTTTCTCCATCTTCTGGCCAAAGGCACGCTGCAGGCCGGAAATCCGGCCCTGGGACGTGGCCATGCCATCGCTCAACTCGCCGCACCAGACCCGGGCGAAGCTTAGCTTGCCGGCGTGGCCGGCATGCACCGTCTTGAACACGCGGGCCGCGGCCTCGCCGTTGGTCGGCTCACCCAGACGCTGGGCCGTGACATTGGCGCCCGGTGCCTCGTGACGCAGCGCCTTCAACAGCCGGCGCACGCCATTGCCGTGCTCGGCAGAGCCGAAGAACACGGGCACCACGCGGCCTTCCTGAAGAACCCGGGTCAGATGCTCGTAGACCTCGTCCGTCGGCGGGATCACGTCCTCCAACAGCTGTTCAAGCAGGGTATCGTCGAAATCAGCGAGGCTTTCCAGCAACTCCGTCCGCGCCGCTTCCTCGCGATCCCTGACGGTTTCCGGCAGTTCGATGAGTTCCGACGGCTTGCCTTCCTGCCAGCGAAACGCCCGCTCGGACACCAGATCCACATGGCCGGTGACGTCGTCACCGTCGCGCATCGGAATTTCACGCAAAACCAAAGGACTGTCGGAAAGGCTTTGCAGCGCTTCCAAAGTTTCGGCGACGCTGGCCTCGACACCGTCCATTTTGTTGACGAAAATAAGATGCGGAATGGCATGCTGGTCCAGGTACTTGAGGATTGGCGCGACGATCAGCGCCCGGTCCCGGCCCGGTTCGCAGACCACCACCGCTGCATCGGCGATCAAGGCGCCGTTGTGCGCGTCCTGCAACAAATCGATGGACCCCGGGCAATCGATGAAGGTCCATTCTTCGCCCAGGTAGGTGGTGCTGACGATATTCATTTCCGTGGACATATGCCGCGCCCGGGCTTCCGGCGCGCCATCACCCACCATGTTGCCGTCCTTAACCGTTCCCTTGCGGTCGATGGCTTCGCATTGGCGCAGAATTTCCTCAAGCAGGGATGTCTTGCCGCTAAGATATGGCCCCACCAACGCGGCAACGCGGGGCCCGGCGTCGGGCTTGCTCATGGTCACCTCCCAGATCGTTCTTGTGGTTTCGTTTTTGTGCGTTCTTGTTGGCGAAATCCGCGCCGGTTTTCCGGTTGGTCGAACCTCACCCCAAAAAGGGTACTTTGCCGCCCAGGGGATTCAAGAAGATTCCTTAACAATCGCCGGATTTTCGCCGCCGCAACGCAGGCCGGTCGATCCCGCGGCACATGGAAAGATTGCTTGGCCCTTATGGACAAGCCCCCCATATGGCGGATTAGACTGGGAAACTCTTGATCCGACGGGAAGACCAACGCGTATGAAACAGCATGAGTATGTCAAAACCACCCGGGAGATTCGCGTGTCCGTGACCCCGCAGTACCTGGACGATCAATCGTCGCCGGACGACCGGCGGTTCGTTTGGGCCTATACGGTCCGGATCGAAAACCACGGCAGCGAGACCGTGCAACTGCGCAATCGGTTCTGGCGGATCACCGACGCCGCCGGCACCTCCCACGAGGTCCGCGGCGAAGGCGTGGTCGGCGAACAACCGGTATTGGAGCCGGGCCA